>NZ_JARVHC010000003.1:0-9163 GCF_040459995.1 Bacillus cereus group sp. MG9
TATCTTCTTTACTTTCAAAAGGACCTGCTCAATTAATACGTAAAAACATAAAGTAAAGTGAATCCGTTAAAATACATGAGTGACTCCGTGTTTAATCCTCTTATCTAAAGGAGGAAGTATTATGGGTTTTGGTGGTAGTTGTGGTAGTTGTGGAGGCGGCGGCTTTGCTGGAGGATTTGCTTTATTAGTTGTATTATTTATTTTATTAATCATAGTTGGAGCTTCTTGTTTCTGCTAAAAAAACTATCAGAAAGGACACTCTTATAAGAGTGTCCTTTCTTTATGGGCAAAAAAACCCAATATATATTCTCTACACAACCAAAGTTACCATAACACCACTTATCAGCAGTCAATCGATCTAAAAACCTAGAAAAGTCCCTGCAGAAGATCTGAAGGGACTTTTCTTTCACATAATTTATATTATCAGTAGTGTTTATTTATCTATTTTTAAACACCCCTAATGTTCTAATTTAATAGATAAAACGGCACAACACTCCATACAAACATCAATAATTACTCTAGAAAATTGATTAAAGAGATTATTTGTACTAATAGACTTTAAATATACTTGAGAATCTAATGAACCTTGCTTAATTTCTCTAGAACCACAATTAAGACATATCTTATTCATTTTCAATGCCTTCTTTCTAAAATTTAGTTTACATAAAATTCGTTAGCGGTAATAAACAAGAAGGATCATCCCTTATCATAAAGAATGATCCTTCTCCTTATTTATCCAACCATGTCGTAGGAACATCTTTTTCCTCTAATATTTCGAATTTAATCTCTCCATTTTCATAATATATCCGCTTTATAATTGGTATAGTTTCCATTTCATTTTCTTTTTCACTTTTATAGTGATTTTTTGTTTCTATATGAATGATATTCATCAGATATACCTCCTTTTTATCTACAACAAAAAACAAATAACACATTTTTCTCACAGTTGTATATGTATTCTCATATTTCTCTTTTATTCTTCTCATTTTATATTAGGTATAGCGTCAGGATTTTACGCTTTTACAACGTTAAGGATAAGAAGTCTTAACATTCTCTGTACATGATTTAAGATCTATCCTTCATACACCATTTCATACATTCCTATAATAATGCGAATCTTTCTATGTTGCTTGTTCAGATGACTGTTTAGATGTTCAGGTGTTAAACTAGTTGTATATTACCTAAACAGCCATCTGAACAAAAAAACAAGGAAACCCTTGTCAGCTATAGAATTGTTTAATTGTTTGAATAGTGTTTAGTTCAGATGTTTAGAAGGATGGTGACCTGAACAATGCAACAAAAAGATTGGTTATCAGCTGAAGAAGTAGCCCAAGAAATAAAAGTATCAGCTATGACTATAAAACGAAACTGTCAAGCCTACGGTAGCTTTTTAAAATTCCAACAAGGTGAAAAGAACAAGTATTTAATCCATCAAGAATGTATACCTATTTTTCAATTTATAGCTAAAATGAGAAGTAAAAGAAACCTCCAAACAAAACAAATTATTGATCTCCTCAGTAAAGAAGGATTCTCTAAATATATAGATATTGAACCTATCCAAACAACTAAACAACAAACTGAACAAATCCAAGTGGGACAAGAGGTTGTATCTGTTCAAGAGTTAGATAGAATTGTTGCTGAAAGAGTATCTGAACAACTTGAAAAACATGAAGAAAATTTAAAAGAATGGTTAACTGAACAGCAAAAACAACAACAAAATTTTCAAAAAGCTATGGTTCAAAGAATGGATGAACGTGATCAAAACCTAATGGCTATGATCCGTGAAAACCAGGAAACTAAAAAATTGATTGCAGCCACTCAACAAAAAAAGTGGTGGCAATTCTGGAAATAGAAAAAGCCTTGCTTATATGCAGAGCTTTTTTATACAGAATTCTATACAGATTTTTGTACTAATACAGAACATTTGTAGACCTAAAATTCTTGCTATATCAAGAATGTATAAAATCATGCATAGAGTATAAGCAAATAAAAAAGCAAAATCCTTTTAATATAAAGGGTTTTGCTTTTTTATTTGCTACCGATAATGGGACGTTATGTTAATTAGGTTTGAATATTGTATACATCGTCTTTTCTTCAACTAAGAGTGCAGACTCAAAAAATAAGAGAAAATGAACCTATATTACTACTGATAGAGCTATGTTATAATCAAAATAAGGGTTTTACCCTTATTCCCTTTTTATAGGAGAGTGTTTAACATGATTATCAAGTTCATTCGTTTACGTTAATTTTAAACACAATTCGTTATACCCAATTATTTTTTTCAAAATGTGCGGGTTTATTTGATTGTGTCTTTTTTTATTAACTAAATACGAATGAAATGAGGAGTTAATCATGACTGAAAAGATTATTAAAATTAATGAAATTGATATATGTACAGAGAGCTTTGGCAATTCAGCAGATCCAGCAGTCTTACTGATTATGGGAGCCATGTGTTCAATGGTTTATTGGGATGAGGAATTTTGTCAACAATTAGCGGATACGGGCCGATATGTTATTCGTTATGATAATAGAGATGTCGGACGGTCAACTACTTATGAACCGGGGAGTTCCCACTATACTGTGGTAAATATGGCTGATGATGCGATTGGGGTACTCAATGCATATCATATTAACGAAGCACATATTGTTGGAATGTCATTGGGTGGAATGATTGCTCAAATTGTAGCCTTAAGAAACCCTCAGAGAGTTCTAAGTATAACTTTGATTGCATCAGGTATTTTTGGTTCTGAAGACAACAACCGGAATTTGCCTCCGATCAATGAGAAGATACTCGCTTACCATGCTAATGCGACCAAACTAAATTGGTCGCATAAAGAATCTGTTGCAAATTATTTGGTTGCAGGATCAGCTTTACTCTGTGGTTCAAAGCATAAATTCGATGAGAAGAGGGTTTATAAGCAAGTAGAAAAAGAAATAAAACGAGCAAATAACCTACTCAGTATGTTTAATCATTCCCTTCTTAAAGGCGATGATTCTTATGAGGGGAAGTTAAAAGGGATCAATATACCTACTTTGGTTATTCATGGTACAGAAGATACAGTGCTTCCATACGAGCATGCTCTTGCTCTTGTTAATGAAATTCCGCATGCTTTGTTATTAACCCTAGAAGGATCGGGTCACGAGATTCATTGTGACGATTGGAATCATATAATTAACGCTATTTCGAATCATACTTCAGTCCTATAATCATTATAGAAATCGTATAAAACAAAAAACATTTGGAAAAAGGGTTACAATCAAATCTGTAACCCTTTTTTTTTATTAAAAATCAGTTTTGGAACTGTTACTCAGTTAAAGAATATTAATGCTTAATGATTGATATTTCCTTCCTATAACGAAAATTATGTAAACACAAAAGTCCTCCACTTAAACAATCCGGAGGACTTTTAATAGTTTTCTAAGTTATCTTCCAAATACACTCAATCCTAAATAAATCAAACTATAACTAATTAAAGCACTTGCAAGCATCAAACCTATTTTTAATAATTTGTCTTTTATATTAGGCTTTACTTCACTTATAGGTTTTCCCTCTATAAAATCAACTATTTGACGATAAGTTTTTAAATTATGCTCTTTTTTCAAGTTTTCAAGCTTCAATGATGAAAACATAAGCAAAATGGTAAGTACCACAGGTATTATAAGACCATAATAACCAAAAAAGTAAAATACAGGTGCAATAGAAATAGGAAGTATAATCATTGATGCTAACATGATGTAACTCCACTTAAAGAAAATTGATTTTTGAAGTTCTTCTTTCATGATCTTTACATCTCCTTTAACTAAATTATCCAGGGAGACGTTAAAGAGAATACTCATCATTAGTAAATTATGAATATCTGGATAGTTTCTTTCATTTTCCCAGTTAGAAATAGATTGTCTGGAAACATGAATTTTTTCTGCTAACTTCTCTTGGGACATGTTATCCCGTTTACGAAAATATTGTATCTGTTTACCGATGTTCATTTATACATCTCCCTTAAGTTTGAGGTTAAGTTAAAGGCTAATTAAAGACTACCAAATTTCTTTATAATAACGTGATTTTAAGATGTAAAAATGTTTTATCATGCTATTCACCCCTGTTTTTGGGTGTGAGTGCTGGCTCGTCGTGTGGGGGCGAAACCCCACATAGCGTTAATTCCATATAGAAAAAGAAGAATATTTTGAACGGAAGAACTGGCGGTTCGGCTGGTACAATTGTTGATCCAAGTCGAGCAACTTAACCCCGTTTTTGGTCTGTTCGGCTTGGCGAAAGCTAAAAACCAGCCGAAAAAAGTTCCGCAAGGACAGAAAAAAAAAGAAAAGGCGATAGCCTTTAGGTGAGGATTAACGAACCGACTTTTCTTTTTCTGAAGGTGGAGATTTTTGAGCGTTATTTGCTCAAAAATACTACCTGTTCCTTGCGGAACTTTTAGCCTTTAATAATAGTGATAATAGAGAGCATCTACAAAAAACGTGTGAATCCCTTGATATGACTGGGTTGAATACACTTTTCAGGGTGTGACGTTTTCGTCACACTTTTAAGTCTTTTTGTGACGTTTTCGTCACACCTAAGAAAATACAAATAAGTAACAAAGTGGATAAATTGCTTTGAAATACATATAAAAAAGACTATATCAAATTGATATAGTCTAAAAAAATCTAGCTGGTAATTTTACCTTTTTACCATTTTGATCTTTAAGATTTTTCAAAGAATATTGAAACAATCTCATCGTTAATTTATCAAGTTTCACTTCATTTTTTCGAGGTGCACAAATCATTATGTAAGGATTTACCACCCATGTTCTAGGACTTACAGTGCGACCATTTTCAATAATTTGTCCAGCACCTTCTGGATTAAGTAAAATTTCTTTTTTCTTTAATGAATTCATAACCAAAGAAGTTTTTTCTCTTGATTTCCCTATCATTTCAGCAATTTCAGAAACAGTTGCTGCTTTTGGTAACTCATAATCTTCCTCAGCGCTCTTTCGTTTCCTTTTAAATTTATCATCTCTACAAATAATAACATTACTTCTAAATTCCAAATAAGCTTGAATTCTAAATAAAAAACTTTCTTCTGCTTGAGTTAAATAACCAATACTATTCAACAAATCTAAATTTCTGTGCATTACTTGATTAAATGGTTCTCCAGCAAATGGATCTTTATTAGTTCCAACATAATGGTCTTCTCCGGTTAATTCTTTTAACTGTTGTAAAAGAGATTTTTTAAGTTCTTCAGCCTGATCTCTTTGTTTTCCATCCTTCTCGAAATCTCTTTTTCTAGCATTTCTATTAGCTTGATTTAAAGCTTGTCCTAAAGCTTGTTCATTTTCATCTTTCATTTTGTCGATTCCTCCTCTAATTGAGGGAATCAACAAAAATACCTATTTTTTGCTATTTGATTATGAATCAAATTATGATAATCTATAACCAGACATTTAAATTTTAGGTATTTTCATTGAATACCCTTTGAAACGAGCCATGTTCCAGCATGGCTCGTTTTTTATTTTATCACACATATCCCCTCAAGATATTGTCAAACAAAGTTTCCCAAAAATTTTACTTAATTCCTCATAATATCTTCTAACGATCCCTATCAAATCCTCGTTGTCTACTAGCCATTTCTCTTTTATGTTCACTCTCAAATTGATTATTTACACCTTTATTAGCTAGTTCATTTTTAATAAGCTCTCTAAACGTCTGAAATTTATCTTTAAAGGTTTTTTTAGTTTGCTGATACAAAACCCTTATATTAATCTGCAAATCCTTTATATGAGCTTTTAATGAGCTTATTTCAGTATTTAATGTGCCTACTTCTTTTTGCAACTGACTTTTTTCTTGTTTCAATGTTCGATTTTCTTTCATCCACCCCTCTGCATGCGCTTTTAAACTCTCATTCTCTTTCAAAAAATCTGTTTTTTTCAAACGCTCATAATCCTTTTTGATAGTAACCGCTGCATTCACCTGCTTTGTTAATTCTTGATATTGTTCTGGTGATAACACATAATTTCTTGTCTGTTTCTTCGTGATTTCAGCTTTTCCAAACATTTTATCCTGTACTTCTACTACTACTTCTTTACGTAAAAATAGAATTTTAACAGGTTCATTGGGTACTTGATCCGTAGCACTATCTAATTCTTTTTGCATTTGTTCTACTCTTTTTTCTAACTCTACATGACGCTGGCCAATTAACTGCAGATTTTCATTTTCACTCTCTACTTGTTGCTTTACTATCTCTAATTCTTTGTACTTACTAACGACATCACTTTCCAAACTTGTTTTCGTCACTTTTAATTCGTTTGTTTTCTCTTCAACGTTTTTTAAATGATCGTCAATCGTTTGTAACTCTGTTTCTTTTTCTTCTACTTGGTTTTCAATAGTTGACTTTACTTCTGCATACTCCTTGTATTGACGGACTTTCATGTACTTATGTGAACCTACATTAGCACGTTCAAAATTTGGAATATATTCTTTAGCCAATTGCTCAATATAGGCCGTTTCTAATTCTCTCCAATGTGCAATTAACTTTCTTCCCGTTCCTTCTACACCTTGTTGCTGCAAAGCTCTATCCATTCCGACACGCCTCGTTAATCCTCGACTACTTTCAAAATTCGGTACATAGTTAATATGTAAATGCGGATTTGCTTCATCATCATGTAAAACCATGTTATAAACTGCTAGATTGGGATTTCGCTCTTGAAACACTTCTGCATACCGTTTTAACGCTTCCTTTTTGGCTTCCCTATATTTCGAGTCGTCTTTACCTTCCCCAATCGCCACGACTAATTCTCGTTGCTCATGGGTCTTATCATCTTTATGTACTTTGTTATAATAGTCATCAATTTTACGATCATTCCGTTTTTGTTTCTCGTTATACTTGTCCACGGCTTCTTGAAAAACATCCTTGTATACACTTCGGATGTCTTTTTGAACAAAATAAATATTCTCATGTAACCTGGCTGGATCAATGCCAGGATTCCCATAAATATTTTCTCTGTTATTGTGGCTTAATGAACTTTGGTGAGATTGATTAAATGAGATAGAACCCAACATAAAGTGCCACCACTTCCCCCTAGATTAATTGATACCATCAGTCTAGCAAAGCGACGAAATGATGTCAATTAACGTAACCCTATACGTATTTTGACGCTAACGCATCAAAATCGATAGGGGTCTGCGACGCTTTTCGGCTATGCCGAGCCACTTACTACGTGGCAAAAAATAAACCGTGGGCTTTGCCCAAACCCACTGGGGAACCCTTCCCCAGACCCCCTCAATCGAACTCCCCAACCCCTCAATCCTTGAGGGGCTCCCTCGCCGGTTGGCAGGAACAAACGGTAGTTTGTTCAGTGCCAAGAGGGTTTGGGTGTAGTGCGGTTGGTCAAGTCAAATACTCCCTTTGCTTCGCTAGGTCCGTTTTGATTGACCAACACCCTTTTTCTCTATAACAGGTTTTTAGCTAATACACCAAGTACTCCTGTTAACAATCCGCTTACGATCAATCGTAAAATCCATGTAGTATTTGCACTGATCTTATCTAATTGTTTATTAATAGTTAAAACATCCCTTTCAGCCACTAGTATTCTTGCTTCTAAATTTTTCATATCATGTTGTATAGCTTTTAAATCTAGATTCATTTGATTAAAATCTTTTTCTATTTCCTCCAATTTTGTCATACAACATACTTCTCCTTTAAAATTAATTTTAAATACATTATATGTATATGGTAATTAGAGAATAATGATATATAAAAGAGGACTCAAATCTATTATTAAAATTTGAGTCCTCTTCAAAGATAAGAAGATTATACCAAAACGTAATATAACTTATGCTTGTCTTTTTTAATATGCATCTAGTAAAAACACATTTTTTCAGTCCCTCCTTGTTTTTAGATGTGAGATCTATGGTTCAAGTGAAGATATATTAAAGAAGCTAACCTTTTCTGATGGAAAGTAAACTATTGAATATTTGTTTACATTAGAAATTGAAATATATTATATATACTGAAATCATGAAATTAAGATGTAGTATATACACAGATACAATTATTAATTTTGTTCACCAATATTCCGTCTAAGTAAACCAGGATGAAAATTTATTTTATAGAATATATAGGAAATAACAATGTTTTATCTGTATGATTTTTTTATGAGGAGGAAACATTTTTGTCTTTATATAAACAATTATCAGATGCTCTTTTAGTAGGTTTTTTTATAGAAATTAATAAAAACATAGCAAAAGGAATTCTTTCAACAGCTATGTATCAAGAAATAGATCTCATTAAAACTGAAATGAAAAAACGAAACATTTCAGAAATAGATTCACAAAAGATTTATCAAGAATATATACAATCTGGATGTTTTTGCCCATCTCCCCAAAAAGGGAATTAAGACAAAATATTCCAAATTAGACTTAGATTAAACTTTAAAATATGCATTTCAAATCTTCTACAATTGAATTAACATGTTTCAAATATAGATAAGTTGTATTTTTGAAATGAAAAATACAACTGTTAGATTTTCAGTTATTTGTTAGAAAAATATAAGGAATACGAGTTTTTTATGATAAAATTAGATTGAAAATGGAAGTGGGTTCAAGTTGTTGTTTGAATGAACTGTACACCAAAAAACCAATTCCATTACACGGGAATTGGTTTTTTGGTTTTGGGTGTGTTTCGTTAGCATAATTATTGACAGCCTAAGGGAGATTTGTCTCTTTATTGTTTAGTATAACTAAAATAAAAAGAAAATTCAAAATAAAATAATGAATTTTTACATATTTTCAAATTAATACGCAAAAATGTAAATGTATAGGTTATAATAAGTGTTGAAACACTCTCCTATGTTTCGAGTGATTGTATCTGTTATCTGTTTTTTGGTGCGAAATCTGTAGATAGATTTTGCACTTTTTTATTTGTGGTTTTATAGGATTAATATAATTTTGGGCTTATTATATTAGGACTAATGACAGGATAGCGAGGTTTTATCTAGATTAAACATACTTATAAGTGCGCCTATAGAATGAAAGTAAACTTTTGCATATTAGTTTACATTCATTTCCCCTTAAACATTGACTTCATCTCAATCCTCCTGATAACCTCAAAATACATACCAAAAGTATACATTCAAAACGCTATAAGTAAAGAAGATATTGAATCATAAATCAA
>NZ_JARVHC010000004.1:0-171222 GCF_040459995.1 Bacillus cereus group sp. MG9
AAATTCAGTTAGTAGTTCTGTTACAAATGGTTTTAATTTAGGAGTAACAGCTTCTTCAACATTTGGCATTCCATTGATTGGAGAAACAAGTGTTGAATTATCTACTGAATATAATTTTTCAAGCACAGATACCAATACAAAAACTGAAACTATCAATTATACCGCTACTCCACAAAATATTACTGTTCCAGCACATTCTTCTGTGGAAGTTATTGTGAATTTAAATACTGCTAAAATAAGCGGAAATGTAAAGCTTCTCTCTTTAGTGGATGGTCAATATACTTATGACGGTAAGGGGTCCACTGGTACGAGTTCTTTAGCGGCTATGGCATGGAGCGCTTTAGAGTATGATAAAAACCTTGATTTAAGTGTACAAGGTCTGAATTATAATGACCAAAAAGTGTATTTAGTAGGACATGGTAATTACTCAGCTGAATATGGAACAGAGTTCTCTGTAACTGTAAGACCTGTAGCGAAACCTAGCGCATTTGCTGCTAAATCTAGAAGCATGGTTGCTGAAAATAGCAAAGCGACAAACGAAGGCTATACTTATACAGTAAAACCAGAAGTTAAAAAAGAACAATAAAAATAGTAGAAAGCTCTCTCACAAGAGAATCGAAGTGATGGAGCCCCCTCAAATAATGAGGGGGTTTCCCTTGTTGCAATTATTTATTTACATCAAATGATAAAATAAGTATTTCTACTCCTTTTATACAAATATTCCCCCTTGCTATATTTAAAAGGAAGAAATGTGAGGAAAGAAGAACATGAAAAAAATTCTTTTAGGAAATTTAGTAGTATTTGCAATACTAACGAGTATATCTTTTGAATATAACGAAATCGCAACGAATTCTAAAGAAGAAGTTGAAGAAGTGGATTTAATGTCTATCTTTCCATTTGAATATTAAAAAAAGAAACAATCACCAGCCACTGCCTACATATTGCTACTCATTCATCAATTGGTTTATGCTTTTTTCAAATTTTGCAACAGAACCTCTTCCCAATTAAGAAAATTTAATGCTTTTTAATTTTGAAACCGTAGGAATAATTTATCGCTACGGTTTTTAGTATACAATTTTTAAGGAAATACCATATCTTTTGAAAACAAAGAAAGATCAAATGGTAGTTTCTCAGGTTCGCGATTTGAATCAATATGATATTTTCCAAATCGATTTACATGCGCTGTCATGTAGGGACTTAAATAACAAATCAATTCTTTATTAAATCCCACGTGTTGTTTTTCATACTCATGAAGTAGTTTAGACATGGAAAACACGTTATAAAAGATAAGACAGTTGGCAACCAGTTGATTATACTTAATAATTTTCTTCTGTTTTTCACGATTATTCTCAGAAATAATGCCTTCCCCACCAAAAAAGAGCCACTTTGTAAATCCATTAAATGCTTCAGATTTGTTTGTAGCAGATTGAATGGTACGTCGTAATTCTTCATTAGACATGAATTGTAACAAAAACATCGTTCTAATAGCTCTGCCTAATTCACAAAATGCCTGGTATAATTTATTCCTCTTACTATATGTGCCTAGTGTATTCAATATAGTAGATGGAGTAATTTTACCAGCTTTGATTGACATCGCGATCCTAAGCATATCTGGGTAGTGATTTTCAATTATACTCCAATTGATTTCTCCTGAAAATAGTTCATCAATATGTTCATAACTGTCTTGTGAATTGGGTCGAAATAATTTTAAATGCTTCCAATTGCGAATACGAGGCATTAACTGAATACCTAATAAAGTAGCTAAAGCAAAGACTGTGGTGCTTTGTCCTTGCGTATCCGAATGCAGAATTTCTGGTTGAATATCTACTTTTTCATTCATCAAAACATCTAATATAAGTATTCCTTCCCAAACTCCACAAGGAATAAAATTACTAAATAAAGCAATATATGTGTTAGAAACATGATAATATCCAATACCCCCATAACCTCCATATCGAATATGGTTTTCGGATAAAAGATTTTGTTCATAGACATCCCATATTGTTCCGTCTGCTGATGCACTTTTTCCATCTCCCCAATATTTGGGAAGTTCAAAACGATTGTAAGCATTAATTATATATCGAATTGCTTTGTCTAAATCTTCAACTGTTACATGCCTTTGATTAATCCAGGCAATTTGTTTTCGATCTATTTCTTGTACTGAACGAGCCGTTTGAGTAGGACCTAAGTTACATCCGTAACAAAATGTATTCGTTACATAGCGTTCAACATGATTTTCTAATTTGCCCTCATATCCTGAAATGGGTCCAAAAAACCGTGTCCAATTGAGCCAATATTCTGTGTCTGCTAACATATCTAGAACGTTAATCGGTTCTAAATTATACATAATATAATTTTCAAGCTCTTTCAATTTAGGAGGAACCTTCTTCTTTTTTAGTTTTCCAATTACTACTTCGCCTTTTTCAATTCTAATTTGTTGATTATGCGGGAAAGATTTGTTGGTATTATGGCAAACTTGTTGAAGGTCATCATGTATCTTTTTTGTGAAATCTGAACCTAAACTAGGTAAGTTTAATTGATTACAAAATTCCTCAAGGTTCTCTTCATATTCTTCCCATGAAATAAGTTGTTTTCGATAATCTGCATATTTTTCACTACCTTCAATATATAAATCTCCAGATTTCAAACCCCACATAATTTGTGAAAATACACATACTTCAAAATGCCGACGATTCAGTTCCTCCGGAACAACTTCTCTTTTCCTTTTAGGGCTTAACCATCTCCACCAACCATCAGGTATCCAAGACAAGTTCAGAAGAGGTGTCACTTTTCTTTTCCACGGTCCAATCTTTTTTATATGAGCGACCGATATCCATTCTTTTCTGGTATGTTGATGAGATAATAAAAATTGAATGGCTTCTACTATAGATGAATCCTGATTTGTTGACCGTAAAGGGAATACCTCTAAAATTTTGAATAGTGTAGAGCAATGACTTTTAAAGATTTTTTGTAAAAACAAATAGTAATTATCCCCACTAAGTGCTAGATGATCCTCGCAATCTTGTAATACTTGATCTTCTTTCTCTCCAAGTACTTGTTGAATAGCTTGCAAACGTTCTTCAGGTATTCCTTCCGTTTGGTAGGCCATAAGTACATGCTGTAAAGTAGTTATTAAAGAATCCGTTCGTTTTTGTGTCTGCTTTTTATAATCCTGTAAAAATTCACGTCCTTTTTTATGGATACTCATCATACGTTTGATCAGCATTTCACCAATATTATCTAGTACCCTTGATGCTTGTACAGAAACCAAAGAGATAGCCAACGTATATCTTTTCTTCTTTTCTATTTCTGACATACGATAAGCATCTAATGTTTTGGCTTCAGCAGCCATTTGTTGTATTTTGGTTGAAGAAAAACTTTCGAGAAGGTGAACAGGTATTTTTTGCTGTAGTAACCAATCGTGATGCATAATTAACTCTTTTAAATGAAATAAAGAGGCACGTTTGGCATCTTCTTTGAGGCGATTCCATGGGCTATAAAAGGTGTCAGGTTCTGTTTGAAATAAATAGTCTATCTGTTGTAATTGTTGCTCTTGTAAGGATTCATATACTTGCTCATAAATGAAACGATACGATTTATGTCTTATTTCATTAGCCGCTTCTTTAAAAGTGTTATAAACGGGTAATTCATATCTTTGATGTATTAATTCTTCAATAGCTGCATTAATTAAATCAGCTGGATCATCTTTGCTTCCAGCTACATGTTTCATTGTATCAAGCATAATTTGACGAGCATTATGATCAAATTGTTGGATTTTTAGATACTGTCTTACAAAGTGATACTGTCTTTTTACAGTACGTGTTTTACCATATGTTTCCCATTCAGTTTCAGTAGGAATAGGTAATTGAGCTGACTGAGCAATGTGTTTAATTATAATTGGAGGTATATCTGAAATACGTGTAAAAAAGCCAAGATTTTGTACAGTTTTTAGCAAAATTAGTAGCGATAGCTGTTGTAATGTTCCTTTTGTTTTCAAACTTGTCCATTCTATTTCACTTCTTGTTGGCGTATATACACTACTTAATTCTTCCGTACTTAAATTATGTTTGATTCTTGGATATATCGTATCTTGAATACTAGGCATAACTAATCCCCCTAGAATTTATATATTTTTCAATATTCAACCATCTTCATTGTAAAATAAAAACCTATCCGTAGATAGGTTTCTTGTTTATATTTATAGTATCAATTTGAATATTTCCCCAGAGTGTCCCCTCATACCTTGAATCGTTTCCGTACCCCTTTTACAGTGAAAATCTTCATTGCCATATACATTCTCATTTGTTATCTTTTTGTTACCTTCAGATGAGTCATCTATATGTTAAAATATTTATATTCCTCCTAATCAGTTTATCCGATTAGGCGAGCCCTAAAGAGCCCCTATCTCCTTAGGGCTCTTTTCATTAAACCTATCATTCTATCTCATTTCTTTTCTCTATAAAACAAATAGAACTCTTATGATAAAACTTCGTACGCTTGCATACCCACGAATCATCGGCATCCTCAACATCATTGGCCAAGAATATTTCCACTTTCGCCTTTTGTCCGTTCTCCATAATCACAATACCTTCGTAATAACCCTCTATATATTCTGTTTTCTCTTCTTCTGTATCAACTAATAAGCCCCATTCGTTAGGGAAACTGTCAAAAAATTGTTGCTTTGAAATAGAGTTTGATCAAAACGGATTCCTACACAATACATCTAGAGATATTATTTATAAAAAAGTTTGATTAGAACTCATGACACCATCATATAAAAGCGTTATAAAACTACTTCTATACATCATTGAATAAGCAGGCATTATAATTTAGCTATCTAATATTTCAAGGTGCGCTACAATTAATTATTCGGACGTATTCTGCTGATTACATCGATCACACAAAATCTCTTTCGCACTTTTTACTAATAGGTGGTCACCATACATGCCCATCAACTTAAGAATTCAGAATTACCCCAAAACGAAAAAATGAGCTTTTTTGTTACAAGTTAGCACAAAATTTTGTTCTGGGGGTACTATCAAGTTAAGGTTTTAGACTACCCATAAAGTCCAAAAGACGTTATCCTTTCTGTAGAATTATAAGAAAGGATGGCGTTTCTTTATGAATCTTTTGATTCTTGATGAACTTCAACCGATTGCTGAAGAATTACAACGACATATATCTCCTCATCTTCTAGAATACCTAGCCAAAGAAAAAGGCGACATTAGTAGATAGTTTATGAGTAGCGAGAAAAAAGCTTTGTGAATTTCACAAAGCTTTTTTCAACGTATGACTATGGATTCTGATGTTCGTGATACGCATGGCATGAATAAGATGAAGTTCGGTGGACAAGCTGTATGCCCTCAATGTTTCCTTGAAAACGAAAGTAAGAAGCTCCAGGAACAAGAACAGGCGAAATACGATGCAGACAAAGCGAATGAGAAGAAGTTCTTGTTCCATCAACAAAGCATGATTGCCGATAGCAACATTAAGAAAGCTAACTTTGAGAACTATCAACCTACTCTAGCGAAGAACCTTGAAATTGCAAAGGTCATCGCAACGGATTATCTCAATGAGAAGGTGTTCAATACGATTATGGCCGGGAATTGTGGAGCGGGTAAAACACATCTTGCCTATGCAATCGCAGATCAGCTTGCAGGTGCAGGGATATCGGTTGTCTTCGTTATAGTTGGTGAATTGCTACGGAATATTAAAAGTACGTTCAATAAAGATTCCTCCTTAACTGAGGATTCAATCATACGGACATTGGTAAGAGCGGATGTATTAATAGTTGATGATTTAGGAGCAGAGTTAGGCGCGTTAGATGCAAATACAAAAGCAACAAACTTCATTAATAGGGTGTTATTCGATGTTTTCGATGGTAGGCAAGGTAAATCTACTATCTTTACTACAAACCTCACAGGAGAGCGTTTGGAGGGTGCATACGATGAACGGATTGTATCGCGTATCTTCAATAACTTTAGAGCGATTGTTTTCAAAGATACAAAGGATTACAGAAGAAAAGCATTGCCATTTTAAAAGGAGGAAATCGGAATGTGTGCATGTGAAGGAACTGGAGTAATCAAAAACGATATGGGAACGGGGATGTATCAATTTGCACCATGTATTTGCGAAGTAGCGAATCAAACACCTGAAGAAGTGGATAGAAGACGTCATGCCGTTATGGCGAGGTTCAGTGAAATTCATAAATTACAACTGGAGGGGAAATGGGATGCCGAGACTTGGGACGGATTTAGAAAAGGAGAATTACACAATCGCAGCACAACAAAGGAAATACATGAAGAAATCGCGTCGTAACATGTATGTGGCGTTAGAAAATTTGGACTTGGTATTCGATGAGAGTGAAGTGATTCGATTACAAGAAATGTGGGAAGAGGATAAAAACATCATTGAAATTGCAAAAGAACTAGGAAGACACCAACTCGAAATTGCGGCTTTGATAATGGATCAAGCGGATAAAAACGAGATTAAATCTCGACCAATGGGGTTAGGGGCATGAAACAACTAACACTTGATGATGTTGTGGGAAGTTTTAATTACTCCGCAACGAGTACCGCTGAAAAGTTCTTACAGCATAGCGTCATAACGACATACGCTGTGGAATTCTATGACAAGGAAGAAAAGCAACGTATTGATTGGTTCGATGTAAAGACAGAGAGTGGAGCATGGAGCGCGGCAGTGAAAGAGCATGGTAAAGGTATTCAGAAGATTAAGGTAAATCGTTCTGAACGTACGAGAAAAGAAATTATGGAGCTAGATTAGGAGGGAGAGAATGGAGAATAATTACCTGCCTGTTCCAACTTGGGAACAGTACGAAAAAGCTAAGAGTAACGGCATTAACAAAAACAATGTAGATCAACGAATCATCTGAGGGTGGAACATACTAAGAGCCATTACGTGGCCAGTGAAAGAATCATTTACAAAGAAATATAAGAAAGAATTAGAAACAGCTCATTTTGTTGAAGTAAATGAGTTATCGGTTAGTGAGCGGGGCGTTGGTGGTTTCGGGTCAACAGGCATGAAATAAAAAAAGCTAGGATTTCTCCTAGCAAAGCAATACTAAAAAGTCGTAAGGAATGTTGATGCTTTTGCACTTTGATTATATAACAACTTCGGGACAAATAGTGAGAATGACAGCAATCTTTACAAGTTTTTTACGTAACATTCATATATTAAAGAATTTGATAAAAAATACAATTTGAATTTTATTCAGGATGGGAATTCAGTGCAACAAAAAGTAATGAATAAAAGAGAAAATCCCTGTGGGGACAGGGATTTTATAGGAGAGATATTATTGTCGTAAGGTGTCGAAATTTGGCGTATTCGACGAATTAATATTATCACGAGTTTTCAAGTAATTGTGATGGTTGATGTGTCAAAAATGTGTACGACTTTCATATAAAAGCATTATTTGAATAGGAAAAGGGAAAAGAATTAAGTTCACTCGTTCTTAAGATTTTCCCCTTTGAAATTTACTGTTTGTTCGTTGTTCTATATACGTCTGAAATTGGTAAATCTTCGCCATGTAAAGCTTGAGTACCGTTCTTCTTGTTTGAATCATGTGCCTCCTGAGATGTTTCTTGCATTTGCTCTTGGGCCTTACTAGGAGTATTCAGCGCATCCAATGACACATGATCAAGTTGTTGACTTAATAGATTTTTTTTATCCATGTTATATAGCTCCTTTTTGAACTTAGATATAAAAACGATGTATTTTTAAATAGTTACGTGGGTATTATGTATCTTTGAATGGAATTATATACACAAACTATATTGAGAAATTAACTAATTATAAAAATTACTTGTGATGATAAACTTAAAAAATATAAAAATCATTAGTTCTTAAAAAAAGCGTTATTTGATACCAAATAAAAATAAAAAAAGCCCTTTAAGAGAGCCTTGTAAAGGCTATCGCATATCGTATACCACAGTATATACATGTCTCGGAATAATGTGAACAAAATAGTTATTTGCGCGACACGTTTCCTCATAAGTGTGCAAACACGAAATAGGAGGGTTATCAATTTGATGACAACAACTGATTGACTGAAAGTAGGAATGAAAGCCGTCAGGTTGAGCTGAAACTACTTATATAATACTCCTACATGCAAGGCGTGATAGTAGTCACAAATTGTATGAAGCTAGGTGAAGTCGGCTGAACAAAACCTAAGTGAGAAATCATATGGTAATGGATAGGTCGGGATGCTACAAAATATCTATGGTGAGAATGTCCAAATGGACTGACGAACTTGCGAATGTACGGGTCTAAACTATTAATACATTAGAAATGTGTATGTCGTCAATGACGACGTTATCTACCGAAAAGTAAGAGTAAATAATATGAAATTCGGAACATCTAACAATGAAGATGTAAAGATAACAGGCTTACAGCAAGCACCTAAGGATATATGTATAGCTAAGTCAATCGGAACGTGGTAAGCAAGAAACTGTCACAAACGCCTACTAGCGAACAGATGCATATAAGGTTCTAACGAACCGAAATTGCTTAATTCTTGTGAAGGTGGGGACACAGTACCGACGAAGCATGTAACGAATGTGAAGGGATAGTCCCTAGTCTTGTTCTTTGAAAACTAAATCAATTAGATGTAACTCACAGGATCGAGTAAGATGATGTGACCTTTCGTAAGAAAGGGGAATTAATACGTTGGTGAGTACAACACTAAGTTTGTAATCTAGTTGCTTTAGTATAAAAGGATAAGATGGGACGCTGTATGCGATGAAAGTCGCACGTACAGTGTTAAGCGGGGGAAAAGATGGAGATAACTTCAAAGTCTTACCTATCGCAACAAATAAAAAGAGCGCTTTTTAAGGCGCTCTTTGACCAAGAGTCATATAGAAAAAAGGTGCACATCATATTGTATGTATGTTTTTATGGCTGTGCAGTTTTTATACAAAAGCGTTATTTGATAGATTTTTGATGATAATCGCTTAGATATTAATAAGTTAATTAGGTATTTGAAATATAGTTTCACCAGGTTTGGAAAACCTATACAATTTTCTTGCGAATTTTAAAATGCCTTCTTCACTTGCTGTTAAAGTCTTAATATCTTTTTCGAGAGATTCCCCAACCTTTTCTAGAGTAGATAATCTTTGTTTTTCTTGATCTATTAGGACTTGTTTTGCTTTTATCAATTTTTGTTGTTGGTAAATGGAATGTTGAGCAGACAAAGTTAGAGACAATATAAAAGCTAAAGTTAACAAAAAACGCCATCTTAGTTTTTTATTCGTTTGTTGTTGATTGTAAGGATTAAATTGTTTTTTGGGGACTAATTGTTGTGATAATTCTGGGGTATTGCTCATTTTAATGCCTCCATTACTAATTATAGAATTTAAAATTTTTAAAGAAATCATATAAACAAAATGGGGATTTTGAAATCATTTTTGTGAATGTGGGATAGTAAACTTTAAATAAAATCCCTATTCTTTATTAAAAACTGCCCTTATTGAAGGGGCAATAAGGGGCGAAAAGAGATGAATTTGCAAGGGGTAATCTGCAAATTCTTTTAAATTGTAACATGTATATATACCTATAGTAGTTACGAAAAGGTAACAAAATCCTTATTTAAATAAAAGAAACCCCGATTGTCTGCGGGGCTCCTAAGGGTAATCGTCAAGTAATGACGTACTCGACTAATTAAAGGTATCATGTATTTTTTGGTAAAAATACTGGTAAATGTGTCCAAATGAATGAGGGTATCATTTGGAACAAAAAAGCTATTTTAATTTCAAACAAAAGAACAGTCAGCAAAAGCTAACTGCCCCATTTTGGAGGAAAATCAATTGTTACAGATTGGCGTATTCAAAGTATGGACAGAAATTGGGGATTTATTCAGACAAAACTAAAAAGAGCACCTTCAAGTAGTGCTCTCAGTAAGTTGGGCCCTCAGAGAGTAGTGTGGCACACATGATAATATATGTGAGTTATTCATTGAGGTGCAAATACCTAATAAAAACTACATTTGGCACAACAAAGCAGCTAGAAAAAGCTAACTGCTTAGCCCCAAGTAAGAGAGAGGAGCGCTTTATTAGGTCTAAGGCTGAAATAAGGGTTTTAGATGTTAAGACATAGGACCTAATATATAGTATGGATCTTACTTCAGAAATTATGTATATAAATTGTATTCATACAAAAATGGTTAAAAAAACAAAGTAGCTAGCTCAATTAGCTAACTGCTCATCTCCAAGGGGGAACAAGGAGAAAATCTAATGTCATATACAGTATTAACGGAATATTGAGTTTTATTCAGGGGATTATGTTATTTGATTGACGAAAAATTCCTTTATTAGCAGTAAAACACCGAGGAGAGACAAGACTTCAATTGAGAACCAAAACATGCTTTTTTGAGGTTTTTTAAACTCCATTAGTATGGAAGAAAATAAAAAGATCGCAATTATCATGATAATTAAGAGACGGACTATATCAGACATTAATAGCACTCCTAATATTTAATCAGTTTCATTATATAGTTATTTCCAATGAGACGGAATTTGAGACTTGTTTTATTGAAATTCGAACAAAAAAGGTCCTGTTGTCTCCAACAGAACCTTTCCTAAAATGACAAAGAGTAACTCTTACCTTACTCTTCTGCTATATAATACACAAAACACGTATAGATGTGTAGAACAAGAAATTCCAATATAATTATTCGTATAAAGTGTTTAAAAGTATCCTTTCAGGGATTAATATAAGGGATTAAATTACAAATGTTGATTTATCAATGGATTTTAATGATGCGCTAGTAAGTTATAGTTAATAAAAAAATATGAAATGTTGCATATTCAATTAAAATAGAAAGTTACAAGTAGAAAGCGAGGAATAACAATGGGACTAGGAAACCGTGGGATGGCATTTGAAATGCTTATTAATCTATCTATCGAACGAAATGTATTAAAGAAGGGGAGTGGCGGGTTCTGGTGAAAAATATTAGTTAGAAACATAGAGTAGCAATTTTCTCTTCATTTCTATCTTATGAAGCTAAGCCAAACAATTTATGAATAAATTCTTTCTGGTTTGGGACGGACTTGTCCGGTAAAACAAGTTGTCCCTTTTTCATCATATGCATAGCTTCAACGCCACTCAATATAGAGAGTAGATAGGCATGGGTTATGCCCAATATGTAAAATTACATAGGGTTGCTAGTCCAGATTAGTATATAATGTAATAGAACGGATTGGATTTTTCTTTAATCGTTAGATTCGAACCTAACGTCCTATCAAATTCGTAAAAATGTGTAAACTGAGAAACTTTGGAAAGGCATCCGGAAGGATGTCTTTTTTTTTTATGTGAACAACACTCAAAAAGTATAGTAGAGAATACTGGTGGCCCCCATGCTCATCAAGCTAAGGTCTTGAAGTACCCCCTAAACGAAATTTTTACTTTTCTACAGTTATTTATTTGAATTGAACTCGTTTTTTTCGTTTTGGGGTGATTGATTTCTTAGGTTGATGGCGATGTATGGTGACCCCTATAACAAAAAATACGAGAATCTACTACCATCCATGATTTTCTTCATATATTTGCACCAGAACCAAAAAAACTGTCTCTAAAAATCGTTTCTCACGACCTTTTGAGACAGCTTCTTTTCTCATATATTGTATTAGTAAACAAATATTGCAATTTAATTTGAGAATAAAATAGAATTTAGAATGCTATTATTTTGTAGGATTTCCTAGATACGCTAAAATATCAACACTTAATGCTTCTGCTAAGCGCATACCATACTCGCGGTCTGCACGGAAGAAGTTGCAAATTGCAAGTAGTTTCGTTTGCTCATTCACATCTTTTAAATCGCTTGTTAAGTTTGCGATTAAATTATCTTGTTCCTCTTTAGAAAATGAACGGTAACGCTCACCAGCTTGCTGGAAGTCGTTTGGTTTATCAATTTTTTCACGAGATACATAGCCTTCAAGTTTCATAATCGAATCACGGTAAGCTGAATCTTCAACAGGATTTTCAGCATGACGACTTGGCTCGTAGTTAATTGTTGATGGGTTTTGATTGATTTGCATTGCACCATCACGTTGTTGATTACGAACAGCTGCGTATGGGCAGTTTACAGGAATTTGTAAATAGTTTGCACCAAGGCGGTAACGCTGTGTATCTGGGTAAGAGAATAAACGACCTTGTAATAGTTTATCTTCAGATGGTTCAATGCCAGGTACAGTTGCACTTGGCGTAAATGCCGCTTGCTCTACTTCCGCAAAGAAGTTTTGTGGGTTGCGATTTAAAGTCATTGTCCCTACTTCAATTAATGGGAAGAGATCTTCTGACCATACTTTTGTTGGATCTAGTGGATCGAACTCTAAAGAATCCATTTCATCTAATTGCATAACCTGTACGTGTAGATCCCATTTTGGATAGTTTCCTTTTTCAATCGCTTCGAATAAATCACGAGTCGCATGGTTGAAATCTTTACCTTGTACTTCTTCCACTTCTTTTGCACTTAAATTGCGGACATCTTGCTGTGGTTTCCAATGATATTTAATGTAAACAATTTTACCTTCCACATTAATCCATTTAAATGTATGTACGCCGAAACCTTCCATTTCACGATAGTTTGCCGGTGTACCATAATCAGAAAATACCCATGTCAGCATATGTGTAGATTCTGGAGTTAACGTCATGAAATCCCAGTAACGATCTGGTGTTTGAATATTTGTATCAGGTGCTGGCTTTAAAGAATGCACCATGTCAGGGAATTTAATTGCATCACGAATGAAGAAAACAGGTAAATGGTTACCTACGATATCGTAGTTTCCTTCTTCTGTATAAAATTTAACAGCAAACCCGCGTGGATCACGAGCTGTTTCTGGAGAACCTTGACCATGAATAACCGTTGAGAAACGAACGAATACAGGTGTTTCAGTTCCTTCATTTTGTAAAAACGCTGCTTTCGTATATTGCTTCATACTGTTTTTTGTTACGAACATACCATGAGCACCTGCACCACGTGCATGTACAACACGCTCTGGAATACGTTCACGATCAAAGTGAGCAAGTTTTTCTACTAAATGATAGTCTTCTAATAATACTGGTCCACGTTGACCAGCTGTACGAGAATTTTGGTTATCTCCTACAGGAGAACCTTGATTTGTTGTTAAGCGATTATTTGGATTCATAAAGGGGAACCTCCTATTTATATTCAATAATAATTATTTAATTAAAAATATTATAATTTAATATATATTTAGTTTTATTACTTGTCAATAATTTAAAATCGTTTTTTTCATTTTTTGAGATAGGATCCGCGAAACAATCCATAAATATATCTTGTGTATTTAGCATAGCCAGTCTAAAATACTCTGCAATAAATCCAATTGGACAATAAACAAAAGAGTCATAACCTACTTTATATATAAACCTCTCATCAAGTCTTGTACATCTGATCAAATCCATGAATCTGGTGTATTCCCTACACTTCGCCAACCAATTAGTAATCTTCTAAACTTGAGCATACTAATCACACATCTTTTCTGGAATTTTAATTTCCTTATATTTCCAGATGTTAATCCGTAATGAGCATTGGTTCATCATCTGTGGGATTATTTAAAACTCCCTCTTTTGATAACTATACGTTCAACTAAGTAATTATTACACATTATGTAGTATGTCTATTAAGTTATAATCATTATAAAATGATAATTGCTAAAAGTAAATATTTTGTCGAGAAGTGTCATTAAAAATCAAATATCAATTCTTTTTTTATAACTATTATAAAAAAAGAATTGATATTTGATGGAGATTATATTAATATCATTCGAGGATATTATGTAATATTCACTCTTTGAATATTAAAGAGCCGATTTACTCTTAACGGGGTAAAATCTGGCTCTTTTCTTGTCTGACTTTTCTTACCGTGGGGTTTTTCTGGAATAAATGTTAATTGCGAGGAGAGGATGTCGGTGTTTGGGAAATGCCGAGATATAGGGAGTTTATTATTAATTCTTTCTTTGCTGATCATAGCTTGTGTATTACAGGCTCTGGGAGAGGAGAATGGGGAATGATGGATGCAATTATAGAAATTTGCATAAAATTTATTATGATATATTGTATAGGCTGTTTTGGTGCTAGTTTGTTATGGAAAACGAAAACAAATTGAAAGGATAGGAGAATCAATATGAGCCTTTCACCAAAAAAAAAGATGTTGCAGCGGGTTGAAGAAAAGGAAACGTCATACTGTAGTGATGATCCATTGGCTATTGCAAAAGGGATTAGAAATGGATTTCTAATGGCATTGCCATTTTGGTTAGTTGTATTGTATTTAGTTATATGAAAACTACATAACTACGAAAGGGTGAAAGAAATGATTGTTTCGAATGGAATTGCTGATAATATTCAAACGAAAAAGCAGGCACAGAAACTCGCAATGGAAATGACAAAACAAGTGCTTCATGAAGGCGCTGGATTAACGTGGGGGAGAACTACACAATCATTTTTAAGTGGAGCAATCCTTTATATTAAGGATAAGCATAAAGAACAGGCTCATTTATCCGATTTGAAGGCGTTTGTTGTACAAGGTGAGAAGAAGGACGGCTTTTTAGAATATATCACTAGCCATTTGGAAAAGGATCATCCTTCTTATCATGCTTTTCAAATCATGTTAGCGTGTAAAGAATCGACGCTTGCTCTTTGTTCTTATCCTTTCTGGATTGTGTATGAGAGCAATAGAGAGGTGAGATAACAAAATGAGTTTAATCATTCCACATTATTTACGTGTAGGCGGATGTTCGAAAGACAAAGTGTTACAGGCGCATAAAAAAGCGAAAGAAATATTTAATCCGAAGGGTCAAACGAATAAATTGGTAAGTCAGTTGAGAAACGTTTCCTTTTTTGTACTTTGTGACGGCAGCCATCATAGATGGAAAAATGAAGATGAATATATGAAAGCGAAAACGGCATATATTCGTTACCTTGTAGAGTCTGATATTCAGTTTGTAGAAATGGCAACACAAGAATTGATTTCTTGAAAGTATGCAAAAGACCCAAAAAAGCTAGAACAACATACTTATCATGTAGAAAGAAAAAAACAGCGTATCATTAGTCAGCTGATCGATTGCGGATTTTACAAGGATGGAAGAAGACAACTCTATGAATTAGAGCCTTCAGAACTAGAAAAGCATCTGAAAAAAATTAAAAAGGAGCGAGTAATTCTTCATAGTTGATGCAAAGGAAGTAAGACTGTGGCATCTAATAAGTTTGAAAAAGAACTAGAGAAATCCATTAAAGCAGTTGTGAAAGGGTTGCGATTGGTTATGTATCAACCGGAAGATGTAGACGGGAAGAGTCAAAAGGTTCGATTTTATTTAGGTGGACCAGAAGAGAACTTGGATTATCTAGTCAAATCGTTTCGAAGTGTATATAAAAACGCGAAAATTATAGAACAAACGATGGAACACATTGCGTTTTCACGTAATAAATTGTTTGGTGGTGCGGTTGGCGGGAGAATGCGATTACAGACGAAAAAGTCCTATCAATTACTTAATATAAAACTGATAAACTAGGGATACCGCCCCATGTCCATCAACTTAAGAATCTTTACTATCCCCAACGTTATTCTTTCTAAAAAGCTAAATAGAAAGGATGACGTTTTTTACTAGATTCTTAAGTTGATCGACATATATGGTGACTCCTAGGAGTTGATACATATGGAAAACAAGAGCTCATGTATATGCAATTTCAAAAAAATTAAACTACCAGAAGCTTAAATCTTATATCAAACCCATAGCCGATTATCAACAAGAGTAAAGGAGCGGTGAGTGTGACAACAATTTTAGTATTAGAAGATGAGATAACAATTCGTAGTTTTATTACATTAAATATGAAGCGTGCTGGTTTCAATGTTTTAGAAACCGATACAGGTGAAAAAGCTCTTGAGCTTTTAGAAAATCATAATGTTGATATTGTAATACTTGATGTTATGTTACCAGGAATAGATGGTTTTCGAGTATGCAAAAGAATACGAAAAAACAATGAAAAGATTGGTATTATTATATTAACGGCACGTGTTCAAGAGAAAGATCAGGTACACGGTTTGACAATTGGAGCAGATGATTATATTAAAAAACCATTTAGTATAATTGAATTAGTAGCACGTGTACAATCCTTGCTAAGAAGGGTAAAAGAAAATAAAAAGGATATGAAATCGATTCATTCGGGACCATTTCAATTAGATCTTCTGCAAGAAAAATTATATAGGGAGGAGATAGTAATTGATTTAACTCCAACAGAGCATATTATTTTACGATATTTAATGGAAAATTCCATAAAACCAATTTCACGTGATGAGCTCTTAAATAAAATATGGGGTATAAGTTGTGTAGGTAACACAAAAGTAATAGATGTGAATATCAGTCGTCTTCGTCAGAAGATCGAACCTAGTCCTTCTGATCCTCAGTTTCTCCTTACGGTACGGGGGAAAGGATATAAATGGAAATGAAGCAAACGATGATGCGGAAAATTAGTTTGTACTTTATGAATGTCCTAGTATTTTCTGAATGTGATGAACATTTTCTGTTGCTATAAATATACTTTTGCTTGAATTTTTACCGACTCCTATAAGGCCTCACATTATCAAAAAAAGAAAATTGTACGTTTAGACACATTTTGGACACAAACCAACCGGTTCCCTGTACGTTAAGGAACCGGCTACTTACTTTACTACTTTTTTAAACTTTGCAACAGAACCATAAAAGCTATATTTTCCTCTTACTTAATTTTTGCCGCATCAAAAGCCTTTTGAACTGCCTGAACTTCAGCTGAGTTCGCCCCATATTTATTTGTTGCAACTCGAAGGGACGCTGATCTCAATTCGGAGAAATCAGAAGTCTTGTTTAATTCATCAGTGTTTGCATAATGGAAAATATCAAACGTTTTATCCTCGCCAATGCCTTTTACAGTCACACCGTTATGAGTGCCACCTTTTGCAATTAGATAAGCAACTTTATTAATAATACTTGAGTTGAAATGAACGCCTCCTTGATCCTCTCCATTTAAATCGTTAAATTCACTATAATCATCTGGATACGGTAATCCAGATGAAAAATCAATTGAAGATGGATTTGCCATATCACGGAAAGCTGATCCAGTTTGTTCTCCTATTTTCCAGTTAAATGCCCCATTATTGACGTATTTCTCAATAGCTGTTCCCATAATATCAGACAAGGCCTCATTAATTGCACCAGATTCTCCGTAATATTCAAGGTCGGATTCACTAGATGTAACCGCATGTGTAAATTCATGTCCCGCTACGTCAAATGCCTTTACAAGAGGGTCTCCATATACAAGCATACTACCCCCATTAGCACTTGCTGCATTCTGCCAATCTTTCGGGTCATTTGTATCTCCAGAGTCCCAGGCATGTACAACTGATACTACTTTTTGTCCCTTATTATCAAAACTATTACGCTTGTATTTATCTTTATAAAAATCATATACTTTTGTTGCTAAGAAATGGGCACTTACCGCTTTTGGATCATTAAATGTTGTCGAAGTGCTAGTTGCTAGTGTACCAGGGTAATAGTTTTCCTCTGTTTTAATATCTCTGTAATTTACATCATATGTTTCAATTCCTTGCCCTCTAGTGTAATCAGCAAGTGCATATTTTCCATTACTTTGTTTAGAAATACCAAATGTACGAGAGGTACCTAAATCATCTTTTCCTGTTCCAGTTAATGATGTAAGATTGCTTTTTCTACTTTCCTTTAAGGCTCCAACAAGCTTTTCACTTGCTTTTAAGTTGGATTCTTGTACCATATTTTTTAACATATCCCCATTATGTGCATTTACTAAATAGGTTCCAGATACATAGTTTGGTGTTGCAGCAGCAAATGTAACTTGGTATGCATTGCTGGCTTGTCCACTTTTTTCATCAACAAAAATAACTTCCTTTACTTCTGGCTCAGAAATAAACTTGATATCCTTACCGTACTTCGTATAAATATATTGTTTCGCTTCTTCTTGTGATAGATTAGTAGGCTTCTTTAAATCTTCTTGATTTAAATTTTGCGCGCTATCTCCTGAAACACTCTTAATAACACCCTTTTTATCTACGTGTGCAGTCAATTGATGCCCATATACTTCTTTTCCTTCGTATGTTTGTTGCATACGCACAAGTGTTGTTCCATCATAAGAATCACGCTTTTGAAGAACCTTATAATCTACTCCCGTTTCTCCATTCACTTGTTTTTGGGACAAAGCTTGCTCTGTCTTCTCCTTAAGAGCATCTTTTACTACATTCTCTGGTGCCTTTTGAGATGGTTGTGTAAGCTCACCTGTACGAAACGAATCCTCTTGTATTTGAACTTGTAGTTGATCTGTTTCCTCTGCATGACCTACTCCATATGGCGTTACAGCTGTTAAAGCTAATCCTGTTGTTAATGCAACTGTAGCTAATGTTTTTTTATTTTTCATGTTTTCCACCTCGCATAATTTTTTGAAATATTAAACTTGTAAAAAGTATACTGTCTTTTCTTGTCGAAATGAATAGAAAATACAGAATTTATGTAAGATTATGCAAAATTACATATTAAAAACCGTAGCAATAAATCATTCCTACGGTTTCAAAATTTAAAAGTATAAGCAATGTACAGTATAATTTCATCTTTTATAATCTTGTAGAAATTATAGAAAAAGAGGAGAAATATTATGAAACGTATAAAAAAAATCATTCCCGCAGCTTTTGTATTAAGCTCAGCTTTACTTGTAGCACCAGGATTTTCTTCAGCAGATACGAATACTACAAATGTAGAAAATCTTCCAATAGTAATCAGTTCTCAAGAAGGAAAAGCACCTATGTCAGCAGAGCAAGTTGAGAGTAGTGGTCTTCCTATTCCTCAAGCTCCTATTGGACCTTATCAAGAATTTCCTTATGAGGCTTATTCTAGTACACAATACGGTGACTTAATTGACTATGTATATGTTGATCTTTATGCAAAAAAAGCTCAAACACTGTCAACAAAAGATTTAAAAGAAACCCCATTCTTAATTGTATTACCAGATGGTACTCGAGTGAATGAAGTTAAAGATGACTATAATTTAAATATTACTCCTGGTAAACTAGCATATACAATTGGTTTACCTAAAGAAAAATTCAAAGAAATTCTTTCTGATACAAAACTTAAAAAAGATATTTACTGGAAGTTGATAGATTCAAATATTGTAGATAAAAACTCTGGATATCATTGGAGTAAAACAGTAACGAGTGGTCTGTCTAAATCGAATACTTTGGGATTTGCTCTAACAGTTGGGTTTGAAGCAGGCTTTGGAGAAACTGCTAAATTTACAACTTCGTTAACTACTAGTTTTGAGTCTAATACTACAATAACTGATGAGACTTCAACTACGAAAACTTTTGATTTTAATCCAAAACCTGATTATGCATACGACCAATATCGAACTGCGTTATATCAGCAAGTGGCTAAATATTCAGTTCAGCCAGGATCCAAATTAAATGAATTTATAAATTCTGGAAATGAAAGCAATGAATATTATGAATTCAAATTAAAACAAGAATACAATTATCCGGTAGATGTTTTAGTAGCTCTTACATCTAAATAAAAAATTAGGTTCAATTTAATTCTCCCTAACATATAAAGACAAAAAAGAGTCCTAAATTAATAGGGCTCTTTTTCATTATATATTTTTACCCGAACCAGATTTAGAGATTACTTGCATATGTTTTGAAGTTTTCGCATCAGAATCAATTAATGCTAGACAGCCTCTTCAAGGTAGTGTAATATGAAGCTTACTTCACATGAAATAAACTTCATATAAAGTTTTGTTAGGAGGGATTTGTTTGAACAATAGATTTAAAGAACTTTATTTATGTTCGTTTGCAATTATTGCAATAGGTTTTATTGAAATAATGTTTGATCACACTGAAGCGAATTTTGCTGAGGGATTTTATTTAGGTAATTTAAAGATACTAATAGGAGTAATTTTTTTAATTTTCGCTTTAGTTTCTCAAACTAAATTTAATACTAATCGTAAACAGTTAGAAAGAGAGCTATCAAAAGAATATGATGAGAGGGATGATTTAATAGAAGGAAAAGCTTCACAATTTACCATGAGTATTCTAATGCTCATGATTATTCTGATGATGTTTCTTTCGAAATGGATTATGATTCCAATGAATGCTGGGCTATTTCTCATTATAATATGTTGCCTAATTACTAAAACATTAGCTAAAAAATATTATAGTTGCTTTCTTTAATTAGGAGATTTCTATGAAAAATATAGTAAAAGAGCTACGTTTAAAGCATGGAATAACACAGCAAGAATTAGCTGATAAAGTATTTGTATCTTCAAGAACGATTATTTCGTTGGAAAAGCAAAAGTATAATCCATCTGTTTTACTAGCATATAGAATATCTGCTGTTTTCAACCTATCAATTGAAGAAGTTTTTATATTTGAAGAAGATGACTAATAGTAGTATACAAATATAATTGACAAGAAACATTCAAACAATATAGCAAAATACAAATAATGAATATAAGTAGGGAAAAATTCATTATTTGTATAATAAGTGGAGGTAAATAATGGCTTTAAAATTATTTGGTATCGTTTTTGGAGTGGTATTAATCTTATGGGGATTATATAGAATGAAAAAAGATGATGCATTCGTAGGAAAAACTCAAACAAGAAAAAATCTTTTCAATTTGTTGATTCTTGGAGAGGCTTCTGGATTAGGACAATTCTTAGGTGGAATTCTGCTTGTCATTTTAGTAATCGTATCCTTTATAATTAAATAATTTGCAAACAAAAGAGGTAGCTTTAATCAAACTTTATTCTAAACCAACAAGTATAAGTAGTCTCCTTTATTAAGCGTTGTTTGTAATAACAATATTATAGTGTCAGTTTGAAACAAAGATGCACTGGGCGCTTTTCTTTAATAACAATCACAAGAAATGCTTAAACTTTTTTATAAAAATTAAAAACATAATTTAAAGAATTAACTCCGTTTTGAACAATCTATATTCAAAATGGAGTTTTTACGTTAGTTGGGGTCACCATACATGCCTATCAAGTTAAAGTTTTATTGCACCCCCAGAATGAAATTTTTAGGCTTTCTTGTAACAAAGAAGATTTTGGGGGTGACTTGTCTTCTTAGCTTGATAGCGATGGGGTAGCACCACACATCCATCAACCTAAGATTTTGAAATAACCCCAAAACGAAAATTTGATATCTTTACAGTTACTTATGAGAACTTAGCTCATTTTTTTCGTTTTGGGGCTTATGTAATTGATTTATAGAACCCCTCCAACTAATAGAAGAAGCGATCCCTATATAAGTTCAACAGGTGATAGTTGGAAATAAATGCAAACTTATGACCTGTCTTTACACGTATCTCGGCTGTACCCCCTTATAAATTTCTTTCTCTTCAGCTAGATATTTATAAAGGTGGGGCTTATGCAATTTTGCATATCTAAATAAAGGGTATCAATATGCAGAGTATGATTAAATTATATTGATAGTATTCAAGATTTATTAAATCTCGAATGAATTAAAATAGCATTTTCGAAAAATCATATATATCAAGGTGCAACTATTATATTTACTTAAGTGAAATTGAATAGTAATTTTATAAGTATAATTTTTCCACTTATACCAATATGTAATAATCGAATTATTAAATGTAATTCGACAAAATTCTACTATTTACGCATTTAAAATCTCATGTTTTAATAAAGTTGTAATTGATTATCCACTAAGAAGGGAGAAATCTAGAATCAGCAAAGTATCACATTTTCACACAGTATTAATTTCCTTATTTCGGTAACTAAAAAAGGAGTATGACTTCTTCAGAACAACTGGAGATAACTGATATGCTTTTTATAAAGATCGGAGCAGATTTTGTATTGTATACATGGAACTGCCGATTAAAAAATACTTGGAATATATCAGAAGTCATATGCGATTTCATTTTTCGAAAGCGCTTTAATTATAATAATTTAAGAAGAAAGGTTGGTCTATATGAACAGAGGAAAGAATCGTAGATTACAAAAACCAATAAAAGTATTTGCCACATCAGCTATTTTGGCAACTACGTTATTTACACCTATAATGCCAAATGATTTAAATGTACATGCTGAGACAGTTTCCACACAAACTGTAAATCAATATGAACAGAGAGAGTTTGATCTTCCAGCTACGGGGAGTTATTGGGATGAAGGGAAAAGAGAGCGAAGAGGCGAGCAAAAAAACTATATGCCAACAGGCATCTACGTAAAACCAAATGAACAAGTTACAATTGAAGTATCGGGAACGCAAAAGATTAGAGCGATTATTGGGACACATCAATATGATAAAGAATGGGGAAAGGAAATGGATCTTTCTCCTGGTTCTAATACTATTTCCTCTCCAAATGGTGGTTTATTAGGGTTTGATAATCATCAAGATACAGGAACAGTTAAGGTGAAAGTCACACAAGGTGGGAGTCCTGTTCCATTTTTCGAACTAGGAAAGCATACGAAAGCAGACTGGATTGCGATGATGGACAAGTATCCAGATGCGCATGCTGTTCAACTAAAATCAGAGAAAGCAGTACTTACTGTTACTCGTGACAGTGCTAAGAAATATATAGTAAATCAAGATCCTATTCCTCTATTAAAAAAATACGATGCAATGATTCAAGCACAAGATAAGATATCGGGATTATCTGAAACAAATTCTAATCCGTTACATCGTTCAACCAAGCGTATTTGGGCTTTTGTAGAAAATCCTAACAAACAAGACTGGGGTATGTATGCAAGTTTGGATGGAGCTGTATTTACTACTGCTGGTGAAGCAATTAAAAGTACTTTAGATATAAATGCATTTGGATGGGGACAAATGCATGAAGCGGGACATGCAAGACAACAACACCCATGGACGTGGAATGACCTGAGAGGAATGGGAGAAGTAACTGTTAATCTATATTCTTTGGCTGCACAAAAGCAATTATTCCCTGATCAACAAACACGTTTAGAAAAAGAGGGGGATTATGATAGAGCCTTTGCGTATTTAAAACAAACTGATAAAGATTACAAAAATATTGACGACTTGTTTGTGAAACTTGTTATGATTTGGCAGCTTCATTTAGCGTATGGGGAAGATTTTTATCCGAATCTTCACAAACTATATAGGGAATTACCAAATGAACAACTTCCTCAAACAGACGAAGAGAAAATCCAAGCGTTTATATACAATACATCAAAAGTAGCGAAACAAAATTTACTTCCGTTCTTTGATCAATGGGGACTGAAGGCAACGCCAGAAACAAGAAAAAAAGTAGATGCTTTGAATAACCCGACATTAGTTGCTCCTATCTGGGAAGCAACTGACTCTAAACCTATAAAACCACTAGCTGCATTGTCGAAAAAAACAATGAAAGCAAGTGCAAACAGTGAGGAATCACGTGATCCAGCTAGTAATGCAATTGATGGAAATCCAAATACAATTTGGCATAGCCAATGGAATGTACAAAATCAATATCCATACAATTTAACATTAGAACTTGATAAAAATCAAACAATTTCACAAATAGACTATCTGCCAAGGCAAGATGGGAACCAAAATGGCCGTATATTAAACTACAATATTTATACAAGTGTAGATGGGGTTAATTATGACAAAGTATCATCGGGAACATGGGAGAATAACAGTGATAAGAAAACAGCGAAATTTGATTCTGTTACTGCAAAATATATAAAAGTAGAAGTGACGAATGGAAATATTGGATATGCCTCAGCAGCAGAAGTAGATGTTCTAACTGATTCTACATCTGTTAAACCATATTTATTGCCTAAAAGCACAATGAAAGCAAGTGCAAATAGTGAGGAATCAACTGGTTCAGCTAGTAAGGCGATTGATGGAAAAACAGATACAATCTGGCATAGCAGTTGGACAGCAAATCAATATCCATACAATTTAACATTAGATCTTGATAAAAATCAAGCGATCTCAAAAGTAGACTATCTGCCAAGACAAGATGATTCGGAAAATGGCCGTATTTTAAATTACAATATTTATACGAGTGTAGATGGCGTTAAGTATGACAAAGTATCATCGGGAACATGGGAAAATAATAGTGATAAGAAAACGGCAATATTTAATCCTGTTACTGCGAAATTTGTGAAAATAGAAGTGACAAATGGACAGAATGGCTTTGCTTCTGCAGCTGAAGTAGACATTTGGGGATATTAATCATTTAGCAATATGAATGAACACGTTATCGTAGGGGGAGAGCTATTTGAGAATCACCTTGTGATAACGTGTAATAGTTTCGTAGAAAAGTACCAACAAGGATAAAACAAAGGGGAGCAAGGGCAATATTTTCTGAGAAACACGAAGAATAGTAGTTTTTTATTACAAGTATTATATTGAGGCATCCTCGTATTTTGAAAAACACGTTAAGAGTTTTTTGCTGGCTAATTTTACTGCATGTTCTACTGATTGTACGAATTGTTCCCATGAAATGATAGATTGTAAGGATTCAAAAGGATCTTGTTCTAATTCTTTTGCTTCAATTAAAGCCTTCACGTGCCATTTGTAGTAACCGATTCTGATGCACTTCTCTCCCATTATATAATGGTAAATTTAATTTTCGAATAAACTCTAGTCGATCCATAACCTTATGAAAATTTTTAATAGAAACGACACCTGGAGGTTGTCTCAGCCATGATAAGTACGAATATTTGTATCCTTTTCCTACTTTTAATAATGTATCTAATTGTTTACATTGAAAAGAAGTAATTCCTTTTGTCAATTGTTGAAAAGTCCTCCTATGAGCTCGTTCACGTACTGCCTATGCTACATGTTCAAGTGCATATATGGCCGGAAGAATGATTTTTCTTTTCCTCATTTTTGTAATAAAAGCTTCCACTAAAAGGTGCCCTTTATCTGTTTTCATTGCGATAGGAAGAAGGCAACGTGCTAACTCTCGATATTCTTTTAAAGTAAATGTTCGAAATCCGAATGAACCTCTAATTTTAATGAGATGTTCTCGGCGAGTTGTGTCACTCCCACGTGCGTAATTTTGTATAGCTGAAGGTGAAATTCCTAATTGTTTAGCAATTGTATGTACGATAAAATCTGGAGCCTTTTCATTTGCAGATAATGGTCTTCCGGGAAAACGTAAGTAAGCGATTTGTATGGCAGAACCTAATCGATTGGCAGCACCGCGTTGTATATTTATAATGTGCAATTCCTCATCAGATATTGTGTAATAGCGTATAATTCCTCTTTTGTCCATATATTCAGGAATTCCATAGAAACCCTCCCTTTGTGATGCAGTAAGAAGCTCTCTCTTTTTCAAATTCTCATTCCACTTTGTACGTTACTTGTTTAGAAAACTACACTTCTTTGTAATTAAATAACCTATCTTTATGATAATGACCAGATTGGTTATTTGCTACAGAAAACAAGACCTTAGCCTTCTCATTTCTTATAACTCTGTGCATATACTTAGTGCGATAATCACCGTTTTGATAAACAAACCAAACACGTTTGTTACATGATTCCTCATTTTTATAAACAATGTGAACAACGACGAGTACTCCTAAAACTATCGTTTTTTCAATTCATATTTTTCGATACATATTTTAATTTCCTAACATTGATGTTTTAAACTTCAGCTATTACAACTTATAACCAATGAAAGACTTTTGTAACATTTATGAAAGAGATATGAAAGATTTTTAAAGTAACATGAACTTTAGAGCATTGATTTTAACTTATTCAAAAGTAAAAAATCGTACTAAGAGAGAACAACAAAAATGAAAAAATATTTAAAACAAATGGGATCGGAAAGAAAATGATTCCTGCCATAGCGGATTAGGTATTTTTGCAGAATATATTTGATGTAAGGAAGTGCAATTATGAGTAATGTAAAAATTATTACTTACGTTTTAAGTAAACCAGAACAAGATCATAAAGACCTTATTAAAGCTATCAAAGATTATGAAACATGGGTAAAAATCACAGAGTTTACTTGGATTGTTGCAACCACTGATTCATGTATTAACATTATGAATATTTTAAAGAAACACTTGCATTCTAATGATCGCATGTTTGTAGCCGAGCTTACTGGTGTTTCAGCTTGGCAAAATATTCTTTGTAAAACTTAATTTTTAAAAGAATATCTTTAATTTAGAATAAAAATGGTTTTTACTGAGTTAACTGTGTTTATACATTGGAATCAGTTAACTAATCAATTTGGAATATTGATAACTGGGTATTCAATGAGAACGCAAGGAATGACCATTAATTCCCATCATCTAACTTGATTCTACGTAGGGGTATCCTACCATCAGGTTTCCATATATAGAAATCTCACATTCTTAACAGTTTGTAAGGGTGTTAAGTATTGTAGTTAAAATCTAGAGCAGACAAAGGATTTCTAAAGAGTCGATGACACGTATATCAAAGAAAAGGTCAATGGATATATCTGTATCATGCCGTGGATTCCGAAGAAACTACGATTGATTTTTATCTCAGTAAAACAAGTGACAGCAGGACTGCAAAGCGATTCTTCAAGAAAGCTTTGTGGTCTTTTCATATTTTTAAGTCTCGTACTATACCAGTCTATAAGAATCCGGTTTATCTAATAGTAGTAATAGAAGAATTGAAAAAAGAGAACAAGATGATAGCAGGCATACAAATCAAGCAATTCAAATACTTGAACAACATAGTAGAATAATCCCGTTGATTTATTAAAAAGCGAGTTCCTTCTATGTTAGGATTAAAGTCTGTTTACACAGTAAAGTTCATTATTTCTAGAATAGAAGTGATGCATATGGTGAAAAAACAATGAAGTATTTTACGGAACTAGTCTGTTCAAAATTAGAAAGAATCAAGTAATTATTTGGTATTACTGCATAAACTTGATCCCCTTAAGATATGTATGATTTTTCCAAGAACATAGCATGTCTGTACCAGGACCTTTAATCTTCTAGGGATTGTAAGTATACAATATTCTTGTGTTAAAATGACCATCTGGCGTATATAATTATGATTTCTATTGAATGTACATTCAATGTGTTTTATTCTCAATTGGCAATAATATTCTGTTACGTTTATATGAATAACTTATGTATTCTTTAAGAGTACATAAGAGAAATATTTTTTCGTTATCAATAAAAGAACCGAGGAGATTTTACGAATGCAAAAAAGAATTGCAATAATAGAAGATGAAGACAATATAAGGGAAATATGCAAACGGTACTTAGAAAGGGAAGGGTATGAAGTATATACAGCTGTAAATGGAGCAGAGGGCTGGTCTATATTTCAGCAATATCAACCAGATTTAATCATTTTAGATCTGATGATGCCGAAAAAAGATGGCTGGGAACTATGCGAGGAAATTCGTCAACAATCTAATGTTCCTATTATTATGTTAACCGCTAGGGCAGAGGAAAGAGATCGAATTTTGGGTTTAACAATGGGAGCGGATGATTATGTAACAAAGCCGTTTTCACCTCGCGAATTAGTACTAAGGGTTCAAATTATATTAAGAAGAGGAAATCAGACAATTATAGAAACGAAAGAACCCGTATCAGAAGTAATAAAGTTCCGAGATTTGGAGATTTATCCAACGAAGAGGTGTGTACTTGTTTGTGGATGTGAAATTGAGTTAACAAATAAAGAATTTGAGGTACTTTATATAATGGCCACCCATCCAAAACAAGTGTTTTCTCGTTCACAACTTCTTGAACAAATTTGGGAGTTTGATTATGAAGGATGTACGAACACAGTAACGGTGTTAATGAGTCGTTTACGTGAAAAATTAGAGAAGAATTCAACAAAGAACCGTTGGATTCATACAGTCTGGGGAATAGGGTATAGCTTTGATTCAAATGGAGGAAATGAAACATGAAATTACGTTATCAATTGTTACTGATGAATCTATTAAGCACGAGTGTTATGGTAGTTGCTATATGGTATAGTGATACGAAAATGTTACTTGAACCGGAACAAACACGGTTATTAACAGGAATTGCAATCATAGCAATGATTTTTTCAACCTTTCTTTACTGGTTACTAACACGCCCTATTATGAGATCTATTCAAAATTTAATTGAATTAACAAAACAATTTAGTGATAGACATTTTGAAACGATATACATAATAGGAAAAGAACCACGAGAGTTTAAAGAATTAGCAACAGCTTTTCAACAGATGGCGAAAAAATTAGAAGAGGGGTTTACTAAGTTAGAGGAAGGAGAAAAAGCACGTACAGAGCTGATTGCGAATATTTCACACGACTTACGAACACCTATGGCTAGCATACAATTGATGATAGAAGCATTACAAGATAATTTAATTGAAGATCCTGACATGAAAATGCAGTACATAACGACAATCCTAAAAGAAATACAACGATTAAATGGATTAATCAATGACTTATTTGATCTTTCAAAGTTAGAACTTGGACAAGAAGAGTTTTATCCAAGTTTATCACATGTGGACAGCATTCTACTAGAAGTACTAAATTCACATTCTATCTTATTAGAGGAGAAACATATCCATTTACAATTACATGTTTCCGACACATTACCTCGACTTTGGATTATGCCATGTAAAATAGCACGAGTTATCGGTAATTTGTTAAACAATGCAATCCGACATTCCCCTGTATCTGGAAAAATCGAGTTGATTGTAGAAGACAATAAACAGAGGCAACAAGTCAAATTTATTTTGCGTGATGAAGGAGAAGGCATTTCCCCTAATGATAAATTGCGCATATTTGAACGCTTTTTCAGAACTGACCCATCAAGAAGTTCACAATCTGGAGGTTCAGGGCTCGGATTAGCCATTGTAAAATCATTAATTGAATTGCACAAAGGAGAAGTTGGCGTTCGAGATCGTTCGGATGGTAAGCAGGGATGTGAATTTTGGTTTACTCTTCCCATTACTTCAGAAAAAAAATAAGATCGCTGCAAGACTTTTGTAATAGTTATGTTATCGAAATGATAGACTTCCTTGTTAACATACATGTAAGCATTATGTTAGAGGAGGAGCTTTACTTTATGAAAATAAAATATGTATTGTTTATCGGGGGATTCCTAATAGTTGGGGAAATTTTATTGCTTTTATTCCGTCCTGAAAAACTATTTATTGATAAGCAAGTGAATCAAGCATTGCCACAAACAGAAATAAAATCAAAAGAATCTCAACTACAAGAACAAATAGTAACCAAAGGACAGTTTCAGAACGGTGTCCATGAAACAACTGGAGTAACAACAATCTATCAATTAGCTGATGGAAAACGTATTTTACGCCTTACTAATTTTTCAACTTCTAATGGCCCGGACGTTCGAGTTGTGTTGGTTCCTACGAAGCAATTGAAAAATAATGAGGATGTTAAAAATTATAAGTATATTGAATTAGGAAAATTAAAGGGAAACAAAGGTGATCAAAACTATGAAATTCCTAATGAGATAGATGTAAGTACATACGGTGCAGTTTCTGTATGGTGTAAGAGATTTAATGAAAACTTTGGTGCAGCTTATTTTGCAAAATAAGAAATAATAAAAACAGGTGATAGAGTTGAAATCTATCACCTGTTTTTTTGTTTTGTAGAATGTATGGAAGAAGGGATAGTTGCGTGAAGATTTAGAGAAGGCAAGAACGAGCTGCATTCCTAAAAATAACTGTAAAGAAGCAGAAGTGTTGTTTGGTAACACCCTCTTTGTTAGTGAATTAAAGAGGTCAAAATTCGTTTACGATATTGAGAAATTCAGCAGAAATCTGATTTATTTGTAATTTCATGAAAGACTTTTGTAACATTTATGCAAGAGATTTGAAAGGTATTTAAATTAAACTGAACTTCCGAACGCGAAATTCGGATTAAGTATGTAGATAAAAAACAAATAAAAAGCGAGGAATGACATTATGAATGGAAAAGAAACAAAAAGGGTAAAAAAGATCCTCCCTGTAGGAATTGGAAAGAAGGTAATCCCTGCAACAGCAGCATTAGGAATTCTTTTTTCTATGGCACCGATTGCAGAAAATAAGGCTAGCGCAGGGATAGGTGCGGTATTAGATATAAGTATTACTGTATTAGGTGCTGTAGCAAACACTTATGAAGTACTTGGAATATCCCCAGAGAAAGTAGACCCAGGCACTCACATTGATGTATATGCAGAAAACGAAACTTACCAGGCTCCTAGTTTTACATCTGGGGAATTTAATATTTCCATGTATCATACACAAGGTGATTTGAATTTTCTTAAACCAGTTAAAGTACGCTATCCAAATGGAAGAATTGAAATTCATCAACTAAGATCTGGGCAGCAGCTTAAAATTACTGAAGCAGGTGCAATTATAGATTTAAACCCTAATGGAGCAAATGTCTCAGAACACGATCTTCTTTACATTACACAAGCACAATTAGAAGAAGGAAAGACCGGAGTTGTGATAAATCAAGGCCAACATGCATATGTAGAAAAAGCATCTGGTAAAAACCCGAGATTTCTTGGTCCACTTTATAAAAAATATGCAGAAAGCTGGACTCTAGATTGGGATGTGGTTGCTAGAAATTCGGATTACCTATTTGATCAGATAGCAAATAAATTATCAGATAAGCAAAAACAATTGATAACATTGACTTCAAAGCCAGTATCTAAAGATGTCCTTGACAACTATGTTACTAATGATCCTAAAGCTCGTGCAGATTTTTATGATCGATTATCTGATGTATTGGCGGAGCGTACTAACGTCATAGAGACAGGTCTGCTACTGCCATTCATTAGACTAAATGATGGTAAACCTTATCAAATTATCCCTTATAAAAAAGGAACGAATAAAGTAATCGTAAAAACAGGTTCAAAATACCTTTCAGGAAAAGAAGGAAACGAACTTCAATATTCCGATTCGCTTGGCGATGATGAAGTGTTTGAACTTGTTCAGATAGAAAATTCTGATGCTGGTACAGTTCAGTTCCGTTTAAATAACAAGAATGGAGTAAGTTTAGCTGCTGATAGGGATACTTCAAAGTTCGGTACTGGTGAGCGTTTCTACTCTGAAATTCGTTTCGATGATAAAAGCAACAATGAAATTCACAATTGGTTAATAGAGTGGTATCCGGGTAAAGAAAATGAGAGACAGAAGTATGACGAAGTACAGTTTGTAGCTGATGAAAAAGATTCTACTAAATTGATTGCAAAAGATTCTTCTGGAAATGTAATAAAGAACAGTTGGGTAAACCAAGGTTCTGCTTATTATTTTTCAGATGCTGAAGGAGCCCTTTTGACAGGCTGGCAAGACATTAAGGGGAAGACTTATTATTTTGATCCGTCTAATGGCGAATTAGCTACGGCGAGAAATAAAGCTGATGTACGGATTGAGGGTAAGTTTTATACTTTCGATGATTCTGGCGCTTTGCAACGATCAGTATGGAGTAAGAGTGGCTATGATGGTCGTTCCTATTCCGATGCTTCTGGAGCACTTATTGAAAAGGGTTTGCGGGAAATCGATGGTAAAATTTATTATTTCGAAGGTACTGTGGCCCTTAAAAATGAAATACTACGTCTAGAAGATCAAAAGGTCATCCTTCACTTTTCCGACAAAGGTGTGCTTGAGAGAGTTTCTAATCTAAATGGAAAAGTTATAGACAGCGCTATTAATGTTAAGTTTGACAATAAAATATTAGCATTTAATAAAGACGGTTCGATTTTGAAAACAGGGATCAACAAAAATGAGAAAACACTGGCATATTATAGTTTAGAAGATGGAATTTCCTATACTGGTTGGAAAGTGATAGACGGTAAGAACTACTATTTCACAAATGGTCTCAATGACACGTTCAATGATTATAGAGACATTGACGGAAAAAGATATTATATTCATGAAGACGGATCAGCTAAACGAGCAGGGTTTGAAAAAACAGATGGTAAGATATACCATTTTGACAATAACGGCGTAGCACAAACAGGCTGGCAAACTATCGATGGTAAGTATTATTACTTCGATGAGAAAGGGGCAGCTAAAACAGGATGGTTCCAAGTTGGTGGGGGATATAGACCTATTCCTCTTGCATACGGATACCTTTGGTATTGTGCTAGAGAAGATGGTTCCCTTTATGCAGACGGTTGGTTTAAAATCGACGGTAAAGATTATCACTTTGACCAATGGGGACATAAAATGTAATAACATAATGATAGTTTGAAAAGTTAGCCTATACGTATAAAAATGGGTTATGACATGGACTGAGTTTATTTTCCATGTTATGATCCGTTTTAGTTTTTTTAGGTATACTCCCTATTATTGCTTCCAATTCGATTCTTTGAGACTGAATAAAACATAGATATTTTTACTCAATTGAAATCATGCTATGAGGCCTTGAGAATTCTTTACTGTACAAAAATGACCACCATTAAAAAATAAGACATAATTAAATTTGTATGGTATCAGAGGTGTAACAAAATGAAACAACTACATATAAGATTATCTCTCGTACAATTATTTCTTTTAGTTTTGAATCTATTTATATTTTCTTCAGCCCTGCCATTTTTACCTTGGTTTGTTGAAAATGCTTTTGGTTGGATAGGTATCTTAGCTACCACTCCTTTATTGTTAATTATCGGTTGAAATAGCTCTTACAGTTAATGGGATAATGGCGATCATAACAATTGTATATTTGCTGAAAGATTTCTTTAGATTGAATAAAAAATATAAGTTCATAAAGTTTATTAGCTAATATGCCTAAGTATCATATTGTTAAAATGTTTGTTCTACTTATCAGGGAAAATGACGCAACCGTAACGGAGGTTGTAAAGTATTTATATATATCTACAACAAGAAACAAAGGCTTTTGTAGATAGCTTGTTTGTTTTACTAACCTTACTGAATTGTCACCTTTATGTAAGGTTAGTAGATAGTTTGTTTAATGTTTAAATGTAATACTAAGATCATAAGAAGTGATAATAAATTTTTAGAAATAATAAAAAAGTGTTGTTCATAGTTGTAACAGCAACTAAAAAATGACTAAGAAAAAATTCAATATATGTATAATAAGTGGAGGTAAATATAATGGCGTTAAAATTATTCGGTATCGTTTTTGGAGTGGTATTAATCTTATGGGGCGTATATAGAATGAAAAAAGATGATGCATTCGTTGGAAAAACCCAAACAAGAAAGAATCTTTTCAATTTGTTGATTCTTGGAGAGGCTTCTGGATTAGGACAATTATTAGGTGGAATTCTGCTTGTCATTTTAGTAATCGTATCCTTTATTATTAAATAATTTGCAAATAAGAGGAGCTAATATCTATAGTTTAGCTCCTTTTGTTGTGATAAAGTCTTTAAGCAAGAACGCGAATGTTTTAGAAATGGATACATTCTATAGAAGCATAGATGGTACTCGTTATTAATAAATGGCCTAATAACTATTTCGTTTAAAAGATATATTTATGATATTGAGGACTTTGGCAAATGGCTGCTAAAGTCCAAAAAACTATCTACAAGTAATATCTGGCCTTCACTTACTTCAGATGATTTTGAAGAGCATTTTTCTATTTTAAAAGAGCAGCGTAGCTACTCAGATAAAACGATACACCGCATTTAGGGGTACCGTCACACATCCATCAACTTAAGGATTTAGACTATTCTTAAACTTAAAAGCACGTTACTATTCTCTTATGTTAATGAGAAAGGGTGACGTGCTTTTTATGAATATGCATCAAAAACAAGAGCTGTCTTTATTTGCCGAAGAGTTATATCGATATATGTCTCCCGCTACACTTAATCAATTAGCTATAGAAGCAGGTGGAATGAAACGAAAACGTAAGTGCCATGGGCACCATTTTTTATCTTTGTGTGTATGGTTAAATCAACAAATCGCTACAACCTCTCTTACTCAACTTTGTAGTCAATTAGAAACTTCAACAGGAATTTTATTAAGTCCTGAGGGACTGAATCGACGATTTAACTCGGCTTCTGTAGCTTTCTTTCGAAATGTATTTACTACACTTCTACAAGCTAAAATTGGAGGATCATCTACAATTTCTCATTCTCTTTCTGCTTACTTTGAGCGGATCCGCATCCTTGATTCTACAACCTTTCAAGTTCCAGATCGATTCGCAGCTACTTATCCTGGTGCCGGAGGCTGTAGTCATACAGCTGGTGTGAAAATTCAATTAGAGTATGACTTGTTGAGTGGAGAGTTTTCTGATGTGAAAATTGAACCAGGAAAACGAAGTGATCAGGCATATGGGGCGACTCGAATGGACATGACACAAAAGAATGAACTGTATATTCGTGACTTAGGGTACTTTCGTTTACAAGACTTTAAATCGATCCAAGATAAGGAAGGGTATTATTTATCACGTCTTAAATTACCAACTAAAATATATAGAAAAGAATTCGAAACAGTGGTATTTAAAACAAAACCTGCTCAATTGAGACCGGTATATAAACAAATTCATTTGGAAGACATCATGAACCAATTACAACCTGGCCAAGTGTATGAATTACATGATGTATATGTAGGGAGCAAAGACAAACTACCCACTCGCATTGTGGTTTATAGATGTACAGAGGAGCAAAAACAGAAACGTCTACATGATCGAGCTATTCGTGAAAAGAAAAAAGGGATTACATATACAGAGCGTACGAAACTTTTACAAGGAATTACGGTATATATGACAAACATTCCTACGGAATGGGTACCGAAAGAGAAAATTTATGATTTATATTCACTGCGTTGGCAAATTGAGCTGTTATTTAAAATATGGAAATCTTGGTTTCGAATTCATCGTTGTAAATCTATTAAACAAGAGCGATTAGAATGCCACCTTTATGGACAACTCATTAGTATCCTATTATGTTCTTCTACTATGTTTAAAATGAGAGAACTCCTGTTACGTAAGAAACAGAAAGAACTAAGTGAATATAAAGCGATGTACATAATTAAAGATTATTTCTTACTTTTTCATCAAGCACTACATAAAAACACCCAAGAATTATCAAAGATTCTCCTTCGTCTGTTTAACCTCCTACAGCGAAACGGACGAAAATCTCACAGATATGAGAAAAAAACAGTCTTTGATATTTTAGGTGTTGTGTATGAGTATACCACTTCTGCCCATCAGGTAGCATAGCGAAAAATTTGAAACCCGTCAGGGTTTATTTGATGTGCCTACTTTTATGCTATCTATAAAAGATAATAAAAGACTACGTGAAAAAACCACATTTTGTATAAAAAGATACCTTAAGTTGATGGATGTGGGGTAGCACCACATGCCCATCAAGCTAAGACAAATCATTACCCCCATAACGAAAAAAGATGCCGAAAGGCACCCGAGTGAGACAAATCAAATATCTGAACAACATCGTGAAGCAGAATCATCCGAAAGGAAATTGAAGGAAGCACGTGATATTGCGATGAAAGAAATGAAACAGCTTGCAAAACAAAAAGGCGCAAATGCAATTGTTGGGATTGATGTAAACTATGAAGTGGTTCGTGACGGAATTCTAATGATTGCTGTAAGTGGTACAGCTGTACATGTATAAAAATTATTAAATATACTCAACCAAGCATCTCAACTTTTCATGAGATGCTTTCCTGTTTTCATACCTTATGTGACTTTTTATTCTGTCACACCAGATTGGATAATTTTCACATCCGCGGTTACATGAAAACGTAAATGCTTATAGGAGTTTTCCCACTCTTTATCGTTCCACTTTTTTGTTTGAGTCCTACCAAATTTTCTAAGACCTATAGGATCTGTTCCTTTATTGATAAATCTTTTTATTAATTTGGTTGCCTTTTGCTCTATTTCATTTTCCATTATCTTTTCTAGCCTTCGTATTTCTTTGGCATTATCCAAGTTTTTTGTTTTTGTCAATTCCTGAATTTCACCCGTCACTTGAATATGGGCATCTATGAATGGATTCCGGCTATTCCCCTTCATTTTGTATTTTGTTCCAGATTTAATATTTTCTATCGTGGCATAATTATCAGAAAAACCAGGGAGGTGGGATTGGTACGTTCCACTTTTAAATTTATCGGTCAACACTTTGAATATAAACAAATCTTTAGATGAGAGCGTATCAACCATCCTATACCTTTTAAATAAAGCCACGCCATTTAACTCTAATAAGTTTCCTTTTTTTGAAATTAGGGGCAAATATGAATCTCTCGCATCATCATAAAGTTGATTTAAAAATAAATAAAAATTTGTTTTTGGTTGTACCCCATTCTTAATATTTTGCTCAATTAAGGAAGATAAATAGGTGGAAACCCCTTTTTCTTTAGAGTAAGTTCCTCTTAAAAGTGTCTCCCCTCCTTCATTTGCAATCGCTAAATAGATTGCATTTCCGATACTTGGGATTCGGTTCATAGTTTCTAAAATTTCTTTCATTCCCTTTTTAGCTAATTTTTTATCAAATATAATCATGCGTAATTGACCTAACTCTAGAGGTCCAGAAGATTGTTCAGATGCTCTTGCCAGAATTTCTTTACTACTCTTCCCCGATGCTGAATAAATTTTTGTTTGTCCACCGCCACTACTTGTATACGCCGAAATCGCAAACGTTCCTCTTATTTTATCTTCAGCCTCTAAATCATATGAAGCAACTTGAATTAAATCGATGTCATCAACAATTTTAGTTTTAGCACACCCTGTTAAGAGGACACTTAATATCAGAAAAAATACCCACTGTTTCATCTTTATCTCCTTAATTTTATTCGAATGGTTTGGATAATCCAAAATATAGGAAGGTACATATATATGTAAATAAAGCCAGCTTGGCCTACCCAACCATTTAACAAATTCAGCTTATTACGATTATTCAAGAAAAATGTTAAAATGAAGATAAATAGAAGAAGAAACGGCAAAACATATTTTTGTTTTATCCTCAATGTCTCTTTTATGCCACGACTTACTCCCCATAATGTTATGGCCATATTCGGTAATATAAAAAACGCCCAGACAGAGATTATTATGTACTCAAATCGCTCTATAAAGGGAAGCTGGATGATTTTGGTCATACTCAAATATGCCCATATAGCACTAGAAAGTTGTTTTTCACTAAAAAATGCAAGTGATAAAATCATAAGGTATGTGTATATAACCGTCGTTACTAAATTCCCGTAGTGCGCATATCTCTGAGAGGTTCGCGCATTTTTAATAAAGGGATAATAAATCAATAACATTTCAAATCCTAGATAGCTGAACATAGTTCCTTTCATTCCCTTAATAATTTCTTGAAATGAATGCTGCCATATTGGAAATAGATTTCGAAAATCTGCGTATTGCAAAGGATAAAAAAATGTAAAGAACAGTATGCTTGGAATGACAATTCCAAAAAAACCAATGCCTGCAACTACACGAAATCCTCCTGTTACAATGTAGTAACATAAAATCAAAAAAACCCCTGAAAGAATCCACGTAGGCATAGAAGGAAACATCCAAACATGTACTACCTCAATATAGCTGTGTAATGTTGTTGCACCCAGCATTAACACATATCCTAGAAAAATGAGGTTGAATACTCCGCCAATCCATTTTCCAAAGACATTCTGTTGGATTATGATAATGTCCCCATTACCTTGATTCAAAATTTGATATATAATCCAAATCATGAGGTTAACAGACAATCCAAAAAATAGGGTACTTATCCACGCATCGTTTCCTACTAACTTTGCACTCACTCTTTCAAAACCAAGCATACCCACTCCCATTTGCATAGTACAAATTAAAAAAAATACTACAAATGGGGAGACTTGATACTCAGTTGGAATGTTCTTCATAACGTTCCTCCATGTTAGATTCAATCATCAAAATCATTTCGTGATAAAATTTCATTTTTCTTTGCGTCTTCGGGATTAAAACGCATGCGCTGTTTGCTTCTTGAAAATAAAGGTCGCTCAAACATTGATGAGATTGGCATACGAATAATGCTGTCTTTCCAATCTGCCAGTCTTGTAGGATAAAAAGGGAATAAATAAGGACGTTTTAACGATTTTGTACGTAATAAATGTGTTAGAAGAAAAGAACTTGCTATAACAATCCCTAGTAGCCCTAGTAGTTGTGCTGCTACTATAAATGGAAAGCGGATTACTCGAATTGTAATACCAATTCTATAAATTGGAGTTGTAAATGATGTAAGAGCAGAAAGAGCAACAATAATGATAAGCACGTTACTTGTAAGACTGGCTTGTACCGATGCTTGTCCAATTACAATACCACCTACTATACCTACGGTTAATCCAACTTTAGTTGGTAAGCGCGCCCCTGCTTCTCTCAGTAATTCAATAGTTATTTCTAAAAAAAATGCTTCGATTACTGGAGGGAAAGGTATCTTACTTCTAGAAATCACCAATGTTTCAAGAAGTTCTTTCGGAATAAGCTCGTAATGATATGTTAATATTGCAACATATAAGGGAGTAGTTAAAACGGAAAATATAAAAGCAAAAATTCTTAACAGCCGAAAAAAAGAAGCTAAAACCCAAGGCATAGTATAGTCTTCTGTTGTAGAAAAAAATTCAATCAATGTCGTAGGGAGTGTAATAGCAAACGGTGAGCCATCTACAAATAGTGCAACCTTTCCTTCTGCCAAAACAGCAGCTACACGATCTGGACGCTCTGTATTAAGGAAGTGTGGAAAAATAGAATTTGGATTATCTACAATTAGTCGGGCTAAGTAAGTACTATCAAGAACGTGGTCTATTTTAACTTTACTTACCCGTTTTATGATTTCCTCTACATTTTGATTGTTTGCAATTCCTTCAATAAATACTACCGCCACAGAGGTATTAGAAAGATCTCCTACTCTCAATGCTTCTACCTGGAGAAACGGCGTTGGAAGCCTTCTGCGCAGCAAATTCAAATTTGTATCCAGATCTTCAACAAATGCGATTTGTGGGCCTACAATATTATATTCAATTTCAGCTTTTGAAATATCCCTGCCTTCTTTTTTTGATATATTTATTAACAAACCACTTGATACATCTTTATCTATTTGAATTAGTATATACCCGTCTAAAATATCATTCTGAATGTCTTCTATTTGTTTTGTTACTTTTGCAACTCCAATTGGTAAAGCAGCTTGAATATCTTGTAGTGAATTGAAAGGTTTTTCTTTAATGTACGGTAAAACATCTTCTTGTAACATATTTACATCAATCAATGTCCGAAAATATGAGACCACTACAGGAGAATTATCCGAATGGATTTTTAATTCAGTGAAATCTCCAGATTTCTTTAGCAATTGAATAAGGTCATGCAAAGATTTTATAGGATAACAAGGGATTTTTTCATGCTGTTTCAATTGACAATACCCTTCCCTTCAGGAATAAAATATGTAATATATTCAAAAAATTCACATTCCAAATTTTACGAACAGTAATATATAAATATACTCATTGAAATTGCTATGTCCCCTCTAGAAATAACTTAACCCAAAACGATTAGAAAAATGTATATAAAGGAAAAAATATAAGGATGGGTCTCTGTTTATTGCAAAATAAAAATACAGAATGTTGCAGAATTTCTATTCATCGATATACAACACGGCTTTATTTGGAGAGGTAGGCGTGATAGACTTGTTCGAATCCTGACAATCTTTTTGATATCTGGGTTCTTGGCAGGAAAACCATGCCTGCAGAGTCTCCAAGTCAAGCCATCCCTGATTAAACCCCAATGAATGTTTAATCAAAAATTCGAATTTAATGTACTGCCCAACTCTGTATTTTTTTCGCTGCAAAAAACATGTCTTGCCACATCACCATCGAGTTAAGATTAAATTTGTATCCATATAGCGAAAAAACCGCTATTCTTTTTGTAGAAATATGCAGAAAGGATGGCATTTTTTATGAGTCTTTCGATTCAAGATGAACTTCAATTATATTAATTGCCATGAGTATTAATAATTTATGATTACTATGAAATTACACAATAAAAAAAGAGTGCTAGTTAGATCGTTTAACTAGCACTCCTCTTTTATAAATGTGTTACTTTTTGATTGTAGGTACTGCTAACTAAGAATTCAACAAGGCTCTACACGATTCCCTATAGATACGAAAATCCCTAGGGAATCTTGGCGAAGAACTAATGAATAATTGTAGTAGTAAACATAAATAAATGGTCAAAAACTCAATTTTAGCTATGTAAAAATTATACAACTAAACACGCCGGTATAAAGTCCTGTAATACTAAATAAGGCATTAAAATTAAAATTCATCTTCTAAAATTAGATTGCCGGCATCATTATCTTTTGTCAATCTTTGCTTCAGATAATTTTCTTTTGTAGTCCGATCATTTTTATGACCGACTGCAGCTGCGATGACATGAGGTGGTAATCCCTTGTAATCATACAAGTACTGTACATAAAAATGTCTAAAGAAATGGGGAGTAATTCGGATATTCTTTGTAAAAGGTAACTGAGTATCCTTTATGATTTTAGAAATATATTGTGACAAGTAATTATCTCTATAAGCAGTATGGTTCTTAGTTTGAAATAACGTTCCACCATTTCTATTCCCAATGTCTATAGGTAACCTTCTTCGAACTCGGAACGCGGCAATCCGATTAAAAATCTCCTTATTAATAGAAACAATGCGTTCACTATCTCCCTTTGTATCAACCGTTAAATAGTATCGTCCTCGTATAGCGTCATACTCAAGATCTTCCCACTTTGCATGGGCTACTTCGGCAACACGTAACCCTGTAGTAGCTAGGACCGATAATAAAGCATAATTGATTTCATTATCCTTATAGTAATGAAGCAACTGCTTCACTTCCTCATATGATAATTCGCGTTTTGGTTTATCGTGTTTATTAACGGTCGTACTTAGAAATTCCACATGAAGAGGTTCCTGGATATACTGAATTTCATATAGCCATTTCAAATACGAACGGATTACACCAAGTTTCCGACTAACTGTAGATGCTTTGTATTTTTCTTTTGATTGATAGGAGATTGCCTCCTGGGATAACCATTTTTGATAGTTACGTATATGTCGCTTTCTTAAGTTCCTCCAAACTTGGCCGACTACATAATCTTTAACATCTTGATGCAGAAATTCTGTACTTTGTTTGATGAAAAAATAGAACTGGCTTAAATCACGTGCATATAGAGTCCTGGATGCATCCTTTATACGTTTTTCTTGGTCAAAATGTGTTTGCCGATTTAAATAGTAATACAATATTTCTTCATCTGAAAATCCCTCATATGTATATGAATCTTCTCTTTCGTTATTTTCCTTTTTAAATTCAGCTTCATTTATATAATCTTGATTCCATATCGCAATTATGTTTGAGAAATTTTTCTTTTGTTTCTCTATATTCTCTAAATAAGTTTCACTATGAATTGTATTCAATTTAAATTTCATTGTTAATCAACTCCATATTAATTCCTTTTATATCTATTATTATAACTGAATTACATTAAAAGTTATTTACATAGTAAGATTAAATTTTATAAAAATGAAACTAATGAATAAGTATAGAAAATGTTCTATTTTCTATGCTTATTATCTAACTTTTTTTAAAAGTTATCTTTTATATAATTTCTAATTATATAAAAGATAACTTAATTAGAAAGTGAATTTTAATTTCATATACTTTTAAAAATAAATTAAGTTATAATTGTGTTATAATTTAATTTACATTATATATTTTCATCAATTTAACTTTACATAATAAAATTATTGATTTCACATAACAGAAGTTTACACATAGGAGGGAACAGTATGTTTGAAAGACAGGAAATAAATATGAATACGAATGAAGTAAAAGCTTATTTAGGAATTAGTAGCTTCATTTTTAGTACTCTTATGAAACAAGGACAATTAAATCCCATTAATCGAGAGACCTGGCGTTTAGATGGTAGCTTTTTATTTAAGCGAGAAGACATAGAAAAGCTCAAAGAAGATCGTGAAACAGAAGGAATTACCTTATATCAGGCAGCAAAAGATTATAATGTGAGCATGTATCAACTTGAAAAGTGGATAGAAGAAGGAGTGTTGACTTGTACTATACAGAAACATCGTAATCGTGAGACCAAATTTGTAAATGAGGAAGAAATACACGGATTGGTACAGCAATTGGATCAGGCCAATACGCTATATACATTCTCACAAAAATATAATGTAGTATTGTTCCAAAAATTTATGGAAGGTAATAAATTAGCACGCATTATATCCATTCCGAAGCGCGGGGATATTGTGCTTATGGATGAGTTTGGAAACAATATGACACTAGAAGATTCAATTAAAATGGGGTATAAGCCTGCATATATTTTATCCGATAAACCAAGAAGTCATCACCAAAAGTTTGTAAAATTTCGTTTTCCTAAATCAAATCAATTGCGAAGTAACATTTTTCACTTAATTGACTTAGTACTACAGTATGCATCACCAAGAAATATTAAGGTTTCTGAGGAAGATGGTTTTTGGTACTTTGATGTACGTCAATCTATTATTCAATTACCAATGCAAATGCAGGTAGAATGGATTGATTCTTTAACCCCATATATAATAGAAGGAAAATTAACAAGACGTGTTAATAATAGCGTGTATTTAGATAGCAGTAGTGTTACTAAGGCAGTAACGATAACAAGCAGTGAATATCATGCAATCACAAACATTGTAAAAGAAACGAACAGTTCTATTGAAGAATTTATTGCATCCGCTATTCGTGAAAAGATTTATGATTATCAAGCGTCAGACAACTTCTTATCTACCTAAAGAAAAGAGGTTAGATTTCCAATATAATATGAAAACCATAAGCAGTTTTTTAATTAGATAAGTCGATATAAGTTAAGGATACCGAACTCAGGAATTCCTAATAGGGGTCATTTTACATGCCCATCAACTTAAAAACGGAAACAAAATGAACTTCCGTTCAAATAAACTAAAAAACTCTTAAAATACTGTTTATCCTTAAAAATGCGTACACCAAATAAACCTAATTAGGTATCATTTTTAAAAATCATGCAACTTTCTTTAGTTTTGAAAATTCACTATACTCATAGACCACACTAAAACGGCCATCTTATGCTTCTTGCTACAAAAGTAATGACAATATCAGATTTTCGAAATGAAAAATAAGAGAAATTCAGTATACTTGTTATATTGAACTTCTCTTATTTTATTTTTTATTATGGAATAAATTTGTTTAGCTAATTAAAAATTAGAAGAGACGATAGAAAAACTACAAGAAATGACGAGTAAATTTAAAGTATAATAACATCAAGTAAGTAAGATTAGACTTATAATAACAGCTTACTTATTTTTTATTTACGAAAGATAGCGTAGAAGAACTAGGGGAGTCAATGAAGAGATGAAAAAAAAGAAAAAACTATTGGATTTATGGAAAATAATTACATTATTAGTGTGTGCAGTTGTAATTTTTTCTTTACTCGTAACAGACATTTTAATTAGCCATAATGTTGAACGGGCGACAGAAGATAGCCAAGCAGAGAAGGCAAAAACGATTGCACGTATTGTGGCGAATGATTCTATTGTAATTGATGGGTTGACGGGGAAGGTAGATACCTCCTTGATTCAGGTGTATACAAATAAGCTATTAAAGAGTACAGATGTTCAATTTATTGTAGTTATGGATATGAATGGAATACGAAAATCTCATCCAAACCCTCAAAAAATAGGGCATCATTTTGTTGGAGGCGATGAAAGAACTGTATTGAAGGGAAAGGAACGCGTCTCGTTAGCAAAAGGAACTTTAGGGATTTCTATGCGAGTATTCGTACCTATTTTTGCTGACACAGGTGAGCAACTTGGTGCGGTCGCTGTTGGCATTTCAGCTGATAATATAAAAGAGAGAGTGAAAGAAAGTAGACATATTATTTGTATCGGTGTTGGTGTTGGAATATTAGTTGGAATTATAGGAGCGATATTGCTAGCTAGACATATAAAGAAAATTTTATTTGGTCTTGAGCCGCATAGGATAGCGAAAATTTTAGAAGAAAGAAATACGATGCTACAATCTGTAAAAGAAGGTATTATTGCTATAGATAAAGAATCGAAAGTAACTTTAATTAATAAAGAAGCAAAACGAATATTAAAGAAATGTGGACTTACAGAAGATTTTATCGGTAAAGATCTTGAATTGTATACGCCGAATTCACGTATAAAAAAAGTGTTGCAAACAGGAGAGGCACAATTAAACGAAGAACTAAATATTTATGGGATTACGATTGTTACTAATCGGGTTCCTTTATATGTAAAAGGAGAAATAGTTGGCGTGATTGCAACATTTCGTGATAAAACAGAGATTAGAAAATTGGCAGAGGAACTAACCGGTATCAGGCTATATGCGGAAGCATTACGGGCACAGTCCCATGAATTTATGAATAAAATGCATGTTGTATTAGGACTTACACATATGAAACAGTATGAAGAACTTCAAAAATATGTAAGTAGTATGGTATCAGAGCATCAGTATGAAATTGGTGGGGTTATGAAAAAAATTCAAAGCCCAGTATTTGCTGGATTTTTATTAGGTAAACTTAGTTATGCTAGAGAGAAAAATATAAAGTTAATTATAAAAGAAGATTCTTACTTACCAGAAATATATGATGAACGTATCAATCATGAACTGATCACCATTGTCGGAAATTTGATTAATAATGCATTAGACGCAGTGATGAATTGTGAGAAGAAGAAGGTTGAAGTTGGAATACAATATGGGGATACATTAATCATTACAGTACAAGATACAGGGAAAGGCATACAAGAAAATGAAATTGATGCATTATTTATAAAAGGTTATTCCACAAAGGGTGATAATCGGGGGTATGGTTTGCATCTTGTAAAAGAGAGTATACAGCGAATAAATGGGGAAATTCATATTCATTCATTGGTAGGAGAAGGAACAACGATAACAATTGAAATACCTAATAGTAGGGATGAGAGATAAAGATGATTAAAGTTTTAATTGTAGAAGATGATCCGATGGTAGCAATGTTAAATACACATTATTTAGAGCAAGTAGGAGGGTTTGAACTTGTTCATGCAGTTAACTCAGTTAAAGAAGCGATAGAAGTATTAGAGAAATCACGAGTAGATTTAGTATTACTTGATATTTTTATGCGTGAAGAGACCGGGTTTGAGCTTTTAATGCATATTCGGAATCAAGAAAAAGAAATCGATATTATGATGATTTCAGCTGTACAGGATATGGGGAGTATCAAAAAAGCATTACAATATGGCGTAGTAGATTATTTAATTAAACCATTTACATTTGATCGATTTAAAGAGGCATTAACTGTATATCGAGAAAAACTTACTTTTATGAAAGAACAACAAAAAATTAATCAATCGGAATTAGATTCGTTAATTTTACAAAAAGAAAAAAGAGAGTCTACTGTCACTAAAGAGCTTCCGAAAGGATTAACGAAGCAAACGTTGCAACTCATTTGGCAGAAAATCAAGTCGCTTAATGGACAGGCGTTTACAACAGATGAAATGGCGCAATTAGTAGGAGTTTCAAGAGTTTCTATTCGAAAGTATGTAATGTTTTTGACTGAAATCGGAGTATTAGAGAATGAAATGGTGTATCAACATGTGGGAAGACCTGTGAGTAAATTGAGATGTATTGACCAAAATAAAATAGGTTTTTACGTATAAGCGACTTAATATAAGTCGCTTATACTTTTTTTTAATTACAAAAGTAGTTATAAAACTTACAAATACTATTTTTGCTATTGAAAACATTTTAATATTATTGTTCAGATGGATTAAAGGAGGTAGAAATGCAAGCAAGGGTGTCTGGATCATACCGGGTTATGTTGACGAATTGAACCACCCCCACTTTCACTTCGTTTAGAAGAGGGGGATTCCTAAGTAAAGAGTTCTATCGAACTCTAATTTATTAGGCTAGCTCCACAGTCCTTGCGGTTAGAAGCCTTATCGCTTCATTCTTTAGATTGATACTTGCGTTAATATCCCTATCATGGTGTGTACGACAAGAAGGGCAGTCCCATTTACGGAGGTTTAGATTTTTAACGTCTTTGTTTCGATATCCACAACAAGAACATAATTGGCTTGAAGCAAATGTTTTCGATACGACAATGATTTGTTTACCGAACCATTTTGCTTTATATTCCAACATGGTTCGAAACTGTGACCATGATACCTCACTAATTGCTTTTGCTAACTTATGATTTTTTAACATATTCGATACTTGCAAATCCTCTATACCGATAACATCGTGGTTTTTGATGATTTCAGTTGAGATTTTGTCCAAGTAATCTTTTCTAGCGTTTGTCATGTATTCATGAATTCTAGCTACCTTTACTCTCTGTTTATTCCAGCGAGAAGAACCTTTCATTCTTCTAGAAAGAACACGCTGTGCTTTCGCCAACTTCTCTTCTAACGATCGAAAAAACTTCGGATTTTTATAGATTGTTCCATCTGACAAAATGGCGAAATCTTTTAGCCCTACATCCACTCCAATGTAAGAATGTGTTTTCGGAAGTTCTTGCACTTCTGTTTCAACTAATAACGACACAAAGTATTTACCAGAAGGGTTCCGTCTAACTGTAGCATTTAAAATACGGCCATTTACTTCACGGCTTTTGGCAAATCGAACAAGACCTAGTTTTGGTAGTTTAATCTTGTTTCCTACGACGGCAATGTTTTCATTTGTTTGTTTTGTGGTGTAAGATTGTACATTATTCTTCTTAGATTTAAAACGCGGGGCACTGTTTTGTTTTTTGAAAAAGCGTGTATAAGCATCCGCAAGGTTGCGAACAGACGACTGAATAGCGATACTATCCACTTCTTTTAGCCAAACAAACTCTTTCTTCATGGCAGGAAGTTTGGCAGAGCATGTACCATATGTTAAACCTTTTCCTGTTTCTTTGTATACATTATCCCATAGAGATAGGAAATGATTGAATACAAAACGAGAACAACCAATCGTTTTATTGATTAGGATCGCTTGTGCTTTATTTGGATAGATACGAAATTTATATGCTTTATTGATTATCATTCGTTTCACCTCCATTTCGATATGCGTTTATTATACAACAAACATACATTCGATAGGTAGTGAATGAAGTAACACTTTATGTATGTCGAACAATTACGATGGCTTCCTGCCATCCCTTGTCCGAAGCCAATTCATCTCCCACCTACTCACTTCGCGTTCCTTGAGGAAGGAGTCTTCTTGGCTAAAATGATAAAACAAAAATTAAATCGAAAAGATGCTGCAGCATAAATTCTACAAAAGTAGAATATTTAAATTATTAACATAATAAAAATATATCGGTTCACAAGGAGATGTTTAGTTTGTTGAATTATGAAAAAAACGCAGAAGTTTTAAAAGTATTAGCCCACCCAATTCGAATTACAATTTTGAAAGAATTAATTACAAGAGGGGCATGTAATGTAACTCAAATTGTAGATATTCTTGGTATCCCACAGTCTACTGTTTCGCAGCATTTATCGAAGATGAAATCTCAAAAATTAATTATGAGTGATAGAAAAGGATTAGAGATTTACTATAGTGCTCAAAACCAAACTATTAATTCCATTATCGAAATATTATTGGATTTGAAACTATTAATCGTAAGTAAAAATTAGTAATCTTTGCACCAAAATCTCTTAAGTCAAACCAAGGATCCTTGGCAAGCCGATGAGACGTATGTGAAAGTTAAAGGTCAATGGATGTACCTATATCGTGCTGTTGATTCAAAAGGAATTATTATTGATTTTCATGTTTCAAATCCCCGTGTTATAACAGTCGATAAAAATCCTGCTTTTCCTAATTCACTAAGTGCTCAATAAGTTGGATGTCCACGGTTGCGGGTAAATCGTTTGAGAACCGCCTCCGTTTCAGCTGTACCAAGCCGTAAGGATGTAGCATACTTAATCATTTGATCATATTGTTGTTCAAGTGAACTACTCGCCACTTAACAAAGCTTGAAGTGAGAACTTCTCCGTTCCACGATGAAAGCAACCTTTCGTCTCCCTGAGCCGTTACTTCGGGGTGTTCCATCCCTAGATGTCCAACGCTTGGACGCTCTTTTGGTACGATTGATATTTTACGCAGGAACCGAATGGCTTGGTTTTCGCACTCTATTTTCTTCCTGCAACCTCATATATCAAGTTATCAAAGAACTTCATATAGCTAGTTTTTCAAAAGTTTTTGGCAATGCCAAACCGAAATTCATCTCCCACCTACCGTTGGGCTACGCCCTTCACACGCTTGAGGAAGGAGAATTCTTTCGGGGAATTCGATAAATAAGAACTGTTCGTGTTTTAATTAATAATTAAAATTATGTAAAAAAATTTGATTATCCTGTCAACCAAATTGAAACTTAAACGTTATAAATATAGAAGGAGGTAAGAGATGCGAGATGATATTTTTCAAAAACGATTAAAGCAATACTTAGGTTTTATTTTTAATTATTTATTAAAACTCGGAATATCTAAAGAAGATGCAGAAGACATTGTACAAGAAACAGCTTTAAAATATATTCAAAACTTAGAGGGGATTCCCCCTGAAAAAGTGAAAAGTTGGCTGTTTAGAGTAGCTATAAATAGAAGTTATGATATTTTGAGAAGAGAAAAAAGAAAAGATAAGTTTTTAATAGAATTATGTATATTAGAAAATCTTGAATCTGATTTACCCGAGGAGTGTCTTTTAAAGGAAGAGCAAAGTGGTGAAATCAAAAAAACATTAGATTTACTTCCTAAAAGATATAGAGAAGTTTTAATTCTAAAATACGTAGTAGGATTACGTTATGATGATATAGCCCTTTTGTTTGAAGTTACTACTGGAACTGTTAAAACAACGGTATTTCGAGCTAAAGAATACTTTATTGATATATATAGGAGGATACATAATGAACATGAAGAATGATGAAAATCAATCTGAATTTTTTCTAGATGATAAGGAATTTGAAAAAACAATGCGAAAAAGTAGAAGAAAAGCAATTATAAAAAATGTAGTTATTACGGGGAGTGTACTAATTGCATTGTATGGTGGATTGACTTTTGGTAATAATTATTGGCTATCTGAGCGTCTGACAAAGGAAGATGATGTAGAAGGGTCATGGTTATCTATTACTGAACCTAATATTGAGCAAAATGCAACATTTTATAATTGGAATTCTTTTTCCGTTGACGTAACTCACGAATACTCGAAAAAAATAGGAGAGCGTATCATACCTTGGGAATCGTTATCAGGACATTATAATCTTATACGTTCAGAAAAAGAATCTTCTAATTGGATAACTCATTATAATGAAAAAAGAAAAGGTTTTGAAACTTATAACGGTCAGAACGGACAAAGAGAGCTTATTTTTTATCATCCTAAAGTTCAATATAAGCAAGTTCCTAATGATTTAAACTTACTTGATGAAATAGGCGCGAATAAATATGTTGAGTATGCACTATCCTTTGATCGACCTTATTCATTTAGTGAAGTTCAAAAATTGTTAGATAAACAAAATACAGAATGGCTTTGGGTTGAAACAGAACCTGATGAAGAGATACAAAGTATGAATCAGCAGGAACTTACAGGAGAAGAAGAAAGAGAAACTTTTTATCGTGGAAACATATATGGTTATCCGTATAACTCACAAAACGACTGGCAATCTCCTGAATTGTTTATAGATACTTTAAAATCTCCTGATTTTTATGGAGACCATGCTGATAAAGCAAAAAAAGTATTAACAAGATTAAAAAAAGATAATCCTAAATTAGATTCAGAAAAGGTGAAGATTGTTGGAACTGTGGTAACTGGTACTCCTGATGAGTTAAAGAAGTATCAAAATAAAGAATTTATTAGAGCTTCTTCTCTTGGGGCTACAATAGATAAATATTAATTATGTACAAGAAACTTATAACACATGAAATTTGATAGAATATTTAAATAATTTTAACAGTTAGAAAGAGACAAGTAAGGACGGCGATTAATAGTGTTATTTTATATAGGATTGATAGTTGGAAAGTTAGCAGGATATAGTACTAAAAAGTTTGGTTTTAATGGATCTAACATTCCAGGGAAAATTACGAATTACTTATATAAGAATGCATTACAAAAATTAGCGGTACAGGTGGAAACTGTGGTTTTGGTTACTGGTACAAATGGAAAAACAACAACTTGTAATTTAGTTTCTTCCATTTTTAAGTCCAATAAAAGTGAGTATATCAGTAATATAGAAGGATCTAACTTATTAGAGGGAATTACTTCTGCTTTTATAAAAAAAAGTAATATACGAGGGAAAATAAAAGGTGTGAAAATAGCTGTTCTCGAAGTCGATGAATTGACAATGACTGAAGTTTTGAAACAAATACAGCCTCAATTGATTGTTGTAACAAATATCTTTCGAGATCAGCTGGATCGTTACGGAGAAATCAACAAGCTGATTTCAAAAGTACAAACCGCTATTCATTCTAGTGATGCTTACTTACTATTAAATGGTGATGATCCATATAGTAGACATTTTACTAAACAAAAGAATAAAACCATGTATTTTGGTCTAAAGCAAAATGTAGGGGATTTTCATAAAAGTAATATTAGAGATGCCGTCTATTGTTGTTGTGGCCGTCTATTGAAATATATATATACTCACTATGGACACCTTGGAAAATATTATTGTTCATGCTCCATGAGTAGTCCCGTATTAGATGTGGAGGTTACTTCAATTCAATCACAAAACAACTTAACGATTACTATACAAAATCAATCCTATACTTCGAATTTGAAGGGTGAATACAATGCATATAATATGCTATCGGCTATAAAAATTGGAGAGTTTTTAGGTTTTAGTTATGAACAAATTCACAAAGGATTAAGAGAATATCACCCAAGCAATGGACGTATGCAACAGTTTCTCATCGCGAAAAATATATACCATCTAAACTTAGCTAAAAATCCACAGGGGATGAACTGTACAATAGATTATTGCATACAAAATAGAAACATAACACAATATGTTTTTATTTTAAATGACCTGCTTGCTGATGGGAAAGATATCTCTTGGATTTGGGATGTAGATTATGAACTATTAGCCAACTCCAATGTAAACCATATAATTTGTGCAGGAACACGTGCCTATGACCTTGCAGTACGTTTAAAATATGCTGGGATTTCTGTGAATAGGATAAAAGTTATCCCAAATATTTCTGCTGCCATACAGAATAGCATTGCGGAAGGGAATGAAACATCCGTAATTAGTAATTACACAGGGTTAAATACTGCCCGGCAATTTTTAAGCACGAGTGGAACACTGTCCCCTTCATAAATAAAATCGTATATATTGACGTTTAGTTTAATAATTTAACAGAGCGTATATAGATTGTAAATACACAGAATAGAAAGTTGACACTAAAAAAACGATATACATTGGGTACTTACCTTAGAATTTATAATAAGGCCCGATTACGTTTTTAACATCTGGAGGTACTATGAAAAAATTGATTATCTATCATTACTTTCCCAATACTCTTAATTTATATGGCGATCGTGGGAATGTAACCATTCTACAAAAGCAATTAGAATGGAGAGGAATAGAAGCCGATATTCATTATGTGGAACAAGTAAAAGATTATCCTGTATCTCAGGCTGATCTAATCTTTATTGGGGGAGGGAGTGACAGTGAACAACAAATAGTTCAAGAACAATTGCTTTCCATTCGAAAAGAATTGAAAGCAGCAATAGAGGATGGTTTAGCAGCGCTTTGTATTTGTGGAGGATATCAACTGTTAGGGGAGTATTATGAAACTGCAAACAGTGATATCATACAAGGCCTAGGAGTATTACCATTTTATACATCATGTAAGAACACGGACTCAGTGAGTCGATTAGTAGGGAATGTAAGAGTACAATCTGAAAAGTTCGGAAGAATAGTGGGTTTTGAAAACCATAGTGGCCAAACATTCCATTCTTTTGAATATCTCGGTCAAGTTCTACAGGGATATGGGAATAATGCAACAGAAAAAAAGGAAGGCCTTCTGTACAAAAATCTGATAGGTACGTATTTACATGGGCCATTTTTAAGTAATAATGTTCATGTAGCAAACTGGTTAATATTGCAAGCACTAAATAGAAAATATGGACTTACAGAATTAGAGCCGTTAGAATGTACTTTTGAAAAGATAGCATCCGATGCCTCATGGGATAAGAGGTAAAATAAGGTTCAAGTGCAAATATAATCGAATTTGAAAAGAGAGCGACAGATTTCATTAGGAATCCATTGTTATGCAATGAAACCGAAGAGCGTATTGATAAGTTGTATCTGATTTCGAACAGACTTCTCCCCTTGAAGAGTTTGTCCCTTCTTGATCATATGCATAGTGACCCCTAATATGTAAAATTGCATAAAATTACTAGTTCAGATTAGCATATAATGTAATAGAACTGCTCAGATTTTTTTCTTTAATCGTTAGATTCGAACCTAACGTCCTATCACGTTTACAAAATGTGTAAACCTAAAAACTGTGGAAAGGCATCCGGAAGGATGTCTCTTTCTTTGGTTCTGGTGCAAACAACTTTGAAGTATATGAAAATGGTCTATCAAACTTAGGCATACTGATAATACTACTCTATAAAAGGTGTGTGATTAGTATGGAAAAGGAAAATATATTTAAATGGAAGCATTACCAGCCTGAAATTATCCTTCTTACAGTGAGATGGTACTTACGGTATAATCTCAGCTTTCGTAATTTAGTGGGAATGATGGAGGAACGGTGTTTATCCATTTCTCATACAACGGTTATGCGATGGGTTCATCAATATGGACCTCGATTAGAAGAGAAACATATGCCTGAAGAGGCAAGTTAGATATCTCAATAATATAGTGGAGCAAGATCATCGTTTTATTAAGAAACGTGTGCGTTCTATGTTAGGGTTCAAGTCATTTAAAACTGCAATCTCTATATTGAGTGGCGTCAAATCCATGCATATGATAAAAAAGGGACAGGTTGAAGTATCTGGAGAACAAAAAGTTTCTAAATCCTGGTTAAACAGACACAATAAGCAAGTATAATATATTATTAAAGAAAAAGGATCTGATATTCATATCAGATCCTTTTTCACTATGTATAATTATTTTACTGCTGCTTTTAATTCTTTTCCGGCCTTAAAAGCTGGTACTTTTGAAGCAGCAATTTGCATTTCTTCACCAGTCTGTGGGTTACGGCCAGTACGTGCAGCTCTTTCACGAACTTCAAATGTACCAAAACCTAAGATTTGTACTTTCTCTTCATTTGCAAGTGTGCTTGTAATAGCATCTAATACTGCTTGTGTTGCTGCAGCTGCATCTTTTTGTGATAGTTCTGCTGTTACTGCGACTTGTTTCGTTAATTCTGTTTTATTCATGTTCTTGCACCTCTTAATTTACTGTATTGAGGGATATTATATCGTAACTAGCCTTGTATATCAAATGGAAGAGATGTATCTATAGTATTTACTTCATTGACTCTTTCATTTTTTTTACTCCAATTTTATTCATCAACTATTCGGAATGGCTGCATAAGAATGGATTCCATTAGGAATCTATATGCCTCTTTGAAATAAATACAATCTTTGCACCAGAACCTATTTTAGTATAAGGGCCTATTTGCATGTTTACCTTGATTTTATGTACAATAAAGGTAACGATATTGTCTGAGACAGAAAGAGGAAAATGATGTCTAATCCATTGGTAAATTTACGTATTGATTTTGCATTTAAGCAGTTATTTGGAACAAATGGGAATGAAGACATTTTAATCGCCTTTTTAAATGCCATGTTAAAAAATTCTTTAGAATCACCTATTGTTTCCCTACAGTTAGAAGACCCACATTTACATCGAGAACATGAAGAAGATAAATTATCGATTTTAGATATTTCGGCTACATTAGATACAGGAACAAAGGTAAATGTAGAAATACAGCTGAATAACAATCACGATATGATCAAACGAAGCTTGTATTATTGGGGAAGGTTATACACCTCTCAATTACAAAAAGGTATGCCATATAGCTCACTTCATAAAACAATTACCATTAACTTGTTAAACTTTTTGATGTTTCCAGAATATGAAGCGTTTCATACTACAGGAATCCTTTGGAACCAACAACAACAAAAGCTATTAAGTGATGATATAGAAGTTCATATTGTAGAGATTCCAAAGTTAATGCAGCAATGGCGCGAAGAGAAAGTCAATCCGTGGGAAGATTCGTTTGTTCGTTGGTTATTATTATTACCAGCGAATGAAGATGAACATCTCACACAAACATTGGAGGACATTGCCATGAACCAAGATCCGATTTTACAAAAAGCAATGAATAAGTGGGAACGTATGAGTCAAGATTCTTCTTTCCGTCAAGCATATGAAGCAAGAGAAAAGGCCTTAATGGATGAGGCTGCAAAATTTGCTCATGCAGAACAACAAGGAATTAAAAAGGGCATTGAACAAGGCGTTGAGCAAGGTAAGATGCAACTCATTCGAGGTATGCATAAAAATGGTGTGTCTGTCGAAGATATTGCAAAGCTTACAGGATTACCAGAAATAGAAATACAGCGATTCTTGCAGAGCTAGTTTTTAGAGATGCATTTTATCCGATAAAATTATCTTTAATTCTGCCCCAAAAGAAGATTGAGATGTCTCAATCTTCTTTTGGGGTTCTGGTGTAAAAAGATAATAAATTGAAAAAGAATAATGGATTCCTAACGGAATCTGTTACTATACAGCTAATCTAAATAGCTGGTTAATAAAGATATTCTGATTTTTGACAGACTGATTTACGGAATCAGTCTGTCAAAAATCAAAAAGAGTTCATCCACCAAGTGCTTGGACTTATAGCATAAAATACAATTCCGTTAAAAATATATGTGCTATATGCTCTTTTATTTTATCTTTGCACCAGAACCAAAAAACGTTAGGCTTACGCCTACTGAAGGAAAACGATAAAGGTCCTTATATTTTTATATTCAAAAAGAATAAGATTTTACGGGCTTTTTATATGAGTTTATAATTATCTAGTTTACATAATCTTTATTATCGGTAGTTATAAAAACACAAAATATTCCGTTTCAAAATCAAAAGTATTCTTATCTTATTGAGATATAATCAAAAATTTCTAAGATATTTTTTTATCTGCATTACGTTGTCATTTTTATTTATTCGACGATCCTATTTTTTAGGAATTACAAGGTTTATATTATGGTATGAATAAAATAAATGGATATATAGAAAAAAACCTCCCATCTCAAATTGAAAAGTATTCTTAGTTTTTGAGATGGAAGATGAAATGTCACCACGACATATATTCCGTCCCCATCAGTTTAAAAAATAAATATTTTAGTAACTGATGCTTACTGTGGAAATGTTAACGTGTGAAAAAAATGTCGAATTTATCAGAAAATTGTATATTTTTGTTGTTTTATTTTTTTTTTCATGCTAGACTTATAATTACAAAGAAAGAGTATACAAAAACCCTTAGCGATATAATTATCGGAATTTTTAGTTTTATTTGTTGGTTTGCTTTACATCATTGACATGTGTGTATGCATTTTTTCCTCCACTCTTTCTTTGCTGTGCCCTTTAGAAAAAAACAACTTGTCCTTATCCAAGTTGTTTTTTTTCTGTAAAGATTTCATTTATTATTTATGATAGTTGAGGTAGTAATTCAAAAAAGCACCTATCAGGGACATAGTTTTTAAGGTGAGTTTTTGGAAAGCATTTTTATGAAAAATTGGCGAGAATCGTTTAAAAATTAAAATAGCCCCTCTTTTCTGTGTACCTCGACACATTTAATTTGTATAATATAAAAACTAAGAAAATTAAAAAAATTAATACATATGCATGTTTACATAAATAGGGGTGAGAGAATATGTACAAACTGACCGAGATTATTGACGTAAAAGAAATACAAACTATGGCAGAACACTTTTATCTTTTAACACAGATTTCACATCAGCTGCTTGATTGCAACGGAGGAATCATATTTCATTACGGCACACCATCCTCTGATATACATTTACATACAAAAATTCATGTCCCTATTATATTCAATGAAAATACGATTGGTGATTTTGTGATTTTGTCGCCTAAAGATAGTATTGAATCTTGTACTATATACTTTAAATCCCTTGCAACGATTATAACGAATAAAGGAATGAATACATTACAGCAATTGCAGAAAGATCAATCTATCCCTGCTGAAAAATTATATACGATTTTACACAACATGCCCGTTATGGTTGATGCTTGTGATGAAGAAGGGAATATTGTCATATGGAACCGAGAGTGTGAACTTGTAACAGGTTATAGTGCCGCTGAAATTATTAACAATCCTTGCGCGTTAGAGCTACTTTATCCAGATGAAACGTATCGGAACCAGTTACTTCATGGATTTTCTGAACTCGGTAAAAACTTTCGTGATTGGGAAATGACACTTACTTGTAAAAACGGTGATGAAAAAACAATCCTGTGGTCAAACCTTTCAGAAGAATTCCCTGTTCCTGGATACAGTCACTGGGCAGTTGGTATTGATATTACGCATCGGAAACAGGTAGAAGAGAAACTTATAGAAAAATCTTCAGAGTTAGAATTAATTTTTAAAGCACTTCCAGACTTATGTTTTTTAACAAGACTTGACGGAGTAATCGTTGATTATAAAGCCGGCTGTCCATCAAGATTTTATGTACCTGTCGAACAATTTATGTATAAAAAATTTCAGGATGTGTTACCTTTAGATGTTGCCCTGCAGCTACAAGAAGCAATTGCAAGGGTACAGCAGAATAATTCCATAGAAATTGTAGAATACTCCTTGCTCATGCATAATAGTATTTACTTTTTTGAAGCACGATGTTTACCGCTATTAACAGATAAAGTGATGGTTATGGTTCGCGATATTACAGAGCGGAAAAAGACAGCGGAACTATTAAATAAATCAGATAAATTAGCTACTGTCGGTCAACTCGCTGCAGGGGTTGCACATGAAGTGCGAAACCCACTCACTGTTATTAAAGGATTTATACAATTATTAGAGATACAAATGAAACATGAATCAAAATATTTTCAACTCATACTTTCTGAAATTGAGCGCATTGAATCTATTATTCACGAATTTTTATCTATTGCTAAACCTGAGGTATGTTCTTTTGAACAAGAGAGCATCGATGTAATTTTAGAAAACGTTGTATCTTTAATTAACACAAAGGCAATTATGACAAATATTCATGTCACATTCCAAACGGATCCTGACGTTGTATATATTGATTGTTGTAAAAAACAATTAAAACAAGTGTTTATCAATGTTTTACAAAATTCGATTGAAGCAATGCCACATGGGGGAGACATAATCATTACCACTAAGAAAGTAAGTAAAAATGAGGTGGAAATTTGTATTTCAGATGAAGGGATTGGTATTCCAGAAGAAAGAATTGCAAAACTTGCTGAACCTTTTTATAGTACGAAAGAAAAAGGAACAGGTCTCGGTTTAATGATTAGTTACAAAATTATTGAAAATCATCAGGGAAGAATTTGTATAACAAGTAAAGTTGGAGTAGGAACCTCGGTGAACATTTATTTACCGCTTTTGAAAAATGTTTAAAAACTGATATAAAACTTTTCTCAGGTAGTAGGGTACATTTTAAAAGGTGCACTGTAACGATTAGGTTCTGGTGCGAATAATTAAATACAATATAAAAAGGCGTGGATTTTTTATTTTCCTTGGGTTTAAGTAATTAATTCAAACAGTTGGTGGATGAATTCTTTCTAATTTTGGACAGACTGGTTCCGTAAATCAATCTGTTCTTTTTTCATCATATGCATAGCTTCTACTCCAAAAAGAATGGATGTAGCTGTGTCCAAGCATTTGAATCCTAGCATAGAACGGATTCGCTTCTTTATAAAGCGATGATCTTGTTCTACTATGTTATTCAAGTACTACATAAACCCACAACTCATTTTTTTATTTTACTATCTCAAACAGAACGATTGTTTCCTAAAAATAAAAAAGAAGATTGAGACATCTCAATCTTCTTTTCAGGCAGAATTAGATAGAATTTTATTGAATAAAATTCTATCTTAAAAAACTAGCTCTGCAAGAATCGCTGTATTTCTATTTCTGGTAATGTAAGTTCATTATTACGCAATTATTTATCGTTTTCTTACAGAAGACTCCTTCCTCAAAAATGTGAAGGTGTGAAACACCAATTTTAGGTGGGAGATGAATGTCAGTAGGCGTAAGCCTACGCTTTTTGTATACTGTAGATATACTATGAAAAAGTGAGGTGCAACCTATGTTAATAAATAAAGCATATAAATTTCGTATCTATCCAAATAAGAAACAAGAAATATTAATTGCTAAAACGATTGGTTGCAGTCGCTTTGTATTTAACCATTTTCTTGCTCTTTGGAATGATACATTTAAAGAAGCGGGAAAAGGATTAACCTATCCTTCTTGCTCTGCGGAGCTTACGCAATTAAAAAAACGACAAGATACGCTTTGGTTAAAAGAAGTAGATAGTACCGCTCTTCAATCCTCATTGAAAAACCTCGCAGATGCTTTTTCACGTTTTTTCAAGAAACAAAATGATATGCCACAATTCAAGTCTAAAAAGAATAAAATACAATCCTATACAACAAAATGTACAAATCATAATATCGCCATTGTAGGTCATACAATAAAGTTACCGAAGCTCGGTTTCGTTAGATTTGCCAAAAGTCGTGAAGTGTCAGGACGTATCCTAAATGCCACGATTAGACGAAATCCAAGCGGTAGACACTTTGTGTCTATTCTTACAGAAACGGAAGTGCAACCAGTAGAAAAAACTGGTTCTTCTGTTGGTATCGATGTGGGGTTAAAAGATTTTGCCATTCTTTCAGATGGCATAACATACAAGAACCCTAAATTCTTCCGTACATTAGAAGAAAAGTTAGCGAAAGCACAGCGTATCCTTTCTAGAAGAACAAAAGGTTCTTCGAACTGGAATAAACAACGTGTGAAAGTTGCACGAATCCATGAACATATTGCAAATGCAAATGCAAGAGCTGATTACTTACATAAACTTTCTACTGAAATCATCAAAAACCACGATGTTATCGGTATGGAAGACTTACAAGTCAGTAACATGCTCAAAAATAGAAAGCTTGCAAAAGCGATTGGTGAAGTATCTTGGTCACAATTTCGAACGATGTTGGAATATAAAGCAAAATGGTATGGCAAAAAAGTTGTTATGGTATCTAAAACATTTGCTTCTAGTCAATTATGCTCCAATTGTGAATACAAAAACAAAGACGTTAAAAATCTAACCATTCGTGAGTGGAATTGCCCTTCTTGTGGCGCGCATCACGATAGAGATCGAAACGCAGCGCTCAATCTTAAAAACGAAGCAATTCGTCTCTTAACCGTAGGAACTACGGGGATAGCCTAATGAATTAGAAACCGTTAGGTTTCTTTACTTAGGAATCTCCCACTTCAAACAGGCCGCGAGGATGTTAAGTGGTGAGTAGTTCAAAAAATTTATCATACAAATGATATGCGTGGTATAGGAATAAGAAGGTTCTGTTACGAAGTTTTTAAAAATAAGTAAAACTGCACGGTTATTTTGAGATTTGGATGAAACTTTTATAAAAGTGAAAGGCGAAGTCTTTAATACGACTCCGCCTTTTCGGTCTATAAGGAATTATTAATTGCTACATTACTATTCAACAATATAAACATAGATTCTCTATGTTTTAGGTCACTTTGCAACAGAACTAATATTCCCCTATTTTTGTGGAGTAACAAGTTCCACTTTAAATTCTTTTATCCCTTCTTTTAATGTGACAGCATCTGTTCGTAATGTTTTCCAACTGTCTTTAGCTGCATTCAAGTTAGGTTTTAGGAATCTAAATTTATTTTGATCCGCTTTTTGAGCTGCATTCTCAATATGCCCAAGTACTCCCGAATATTGAGAATCTAAATCATGCCATTGCGTGGACATATAAGTAAGAGCGTTAATAGCATCATCAAGCGCACTATGCATCTCACTAATATTATTATATGCAACCCCAACTACACGATTTAATGTTAGTTTTCCATCTACGGTCTGACGTAATTCTGTTAATAAAGGCTCTAACTTTCCTAAATTATCTCGTGCTACACCCACTATTATCCCACCAATTACCGGTAAGCCCAAAATGGCACCCTTCATTACATTAAATCCATCAGATTCTAACTGTTTATAATAGTTTACTGATCCTAAAACCTCATTTAGACGCTTTTGATCGGCCTCAACATCAGCACCTTGGTTCTTTAAAATCGACTGTAAGAGATCTTTATTGCTTCCAAATGCTCTAACATCTTGTCCAATAGCGTTCCTTAATTTAGTTAATTCTTGTATTAATTGTTGTGCAACCTTTTGGTTTTGTTGAATCTCACCTCGTAAATCTGTAATCCCTTCTTTTAAAGCATCTCCATCCCCTGTATTAATTGCCTCTACCATTGTTTCATAATAATTATCAAATTTTGTATCGTATTCAATAATACCAGTCAATGTATCTATAAGCTGTTTTTTTACTTGCGTATCCCATGTAACAGCATGTGCTCTTGCATTCTTTTGATCTTGTACAATTTTATCAGGTAAATCTGCATACCCATTAATAGTGATTCCTTCGAAGTTCACATCTGGATTCTTAATTAACATATAAGAATAGGCATTCATAGATTTTGCAAATAATCCAGCCTTTTTCAAGGTTTCTTTCATTTTCACTTCATTTGCTGAAAGAGACATATCTCCATTGTTAGTTTGTTCAATTTCACTTGCAAAAGTTGCTACTGGTGAGACCACAGAAGTTGTTGTCAAAGTTAAAAACGTCGATACAGCGAGTAGTTTGTAAGGGATTTTTTTTATCATTCCATATTCCTCCTATATAGGTTTTGATTTTCAGTTCGTTTCTTCTTGTTTAAAAGCGATGTCTTTCGAAATGAATTCTGCATCTTTATGAATATCATTCCAACTTTGTTTAGCAGCCTTTAAATCATCAGGTATTAAAGAGAGTTTATGTTCTTGCATTTGGTCGATATTATCATATAAATCTTTATAATTGGCCCCCATTGTATTCCATTGTTTTTGAATATTTGTTAGAGACATTATGGCTTGATCCACTGTCTGATATAGATATGTCAAAGTATCTTTTGTGCTAGTAAGCGAAATAACTGCTTGGTTAGCAAGATCGGCTTTTGTACTTAATTGTCCGATTTTGTTAGAAATTTCGTTATAAGAGTTCATATGATTAGACGCTGTGACACCAGCTGCCGTTCCTAAACCGATACCAGCTGCACCGAGAGCCGTAAGGCCACCGACAACAACCGGTGTTGCTGTACCGCCAGTTACAACAATTACTACCGCTCCTCCAATGGCTGCAATAACTAAAATGGCTGCTCCCAATCCACCACCAATTGACCATGCTAATACATTGTCAAAATGTTTTTTCTGAGTAGCACTTAGTTGCTCAATTTCAGCCTGAAGTTGTGGAATCAGTGCTTGTTTTCCCGCTAATATTGCCGTTAAGCCACCTTTCCCATCTGGGCCACCAACATTATTTTTAAAATCTGTAGTATTTGTGTACAGTTTTGTTTTGAAGGCTTCTAACATCTTAATTACTTCTGTAACTTCTTTTGAATTTGTATCAATTGTAGTGATTAAATCATTTATGCCCTCTTTTAATCCTGCCTTATCTTTCTTTTGTACAGTATCTACTAATGTATCGTAATAATTTTTAAATTGTTCATCATAATTTACAATATTACGTGCTGTTTTTTGAATCTTCGGCTTTGCTGTATCTAGCCAATAATTCGCATTGATTCGAGATAGTTCCTGATTAAGGTGAATATTTTTGATTAATTCTTCCCCTTCTGAACCTAAATCGATATTAGATAAATTTACATTCGGTTGTTTAATCATTGTTTTTGCGTACAAATCCATTACAAGAATATGAGATCCTGTTTCAGCCAATGCTTTCTTTAGTCCTTCAGGTCCTAATGCATAATTCCCTATTTTCTGTTCTTGTGCAGTCTGTTCTTGTGCAGTCTGTTCTTGTGCAAGTGCATGGATCGTGTTACCGTTCGTAGCCGTTATAACCGTTGCCAGAGTAGCCAAAGTTAACACTTTAAATGGAAACTTCATCATATTAATTCTCCTCCCTATTTTTCAATAGATTCTTATAATCATCATTCCGCTTTATAAATTCAGAATATTAGAACTTATAAACTTGTTCTTCAAGGTAACTTGTCACATTTTTTAATTGTCTTAATGTATCTTTTTGAGACTGCTGATCAGTTGTATCAACATTAGAAGATAATTTTGTAATATTATTTTTAATTAGATTCATATCTTCTTTATAGCGCTTTAATAGGTCAAGTTCTACATCTACTTGATTTGCAAATGTATGTAAATCATTTTGCATAATAAGAAGCATAGACTTTTGTAAATCTGCTACTGTTAGGCTCTTTGTTAAATCATATAATTTTTGGTTTTGTTTCTCTAAATCATCTAAATGTGCTCGCTGCTCTGTTGTAAGTTTATTTACTTCAGCGAAGGCACTATAAGTTTTTTTAATTTTTTCAGGGTCAATAACCTTCGTAAGGTCATACTCTTTTGTCTTTGTAATTGCAGCTGCAGCTATTTCAGCTTGTTTGCTTTTCTCAATTGCTTCACGGGCTTCTTTTTTGGCAGCTTCAATCTCTAGAGCAGATTTACCCTTTTCTTTCGCTTCTTGCTCTGCTTTTTTCTCTGCTTCTAAAATAGAATTGTTAATTTCTTTGCCTTTGTTATACGCTGCTACTGCTGTTTGAGCAGCAGGTTCAATGATATCTTTTGAAAGGTTATAGACTTCTTTGAATATAACAAACCCTTGTTCATTTAAAGCTCCTGGTAATAATGCTATTTGTTGTAAATCACTTTGAATTGATTTTTGGGTATTTAGCAATTCATTTTTTAGCTGGTCTATTTTCCCTGTTCCCTCTGAACTTAGTACACCTTGTGCTTTTGTCACGTCAGTATCGAGATCTTTAAGCTTTTTATCAATCTGTAATTTAATATCTGTTAATTCATTAATCTGACGTTGTACGCTTTCTTGGTTTGTCGTAGTTTTATCTTGAAGAATTTCAAGTCTATCCAAGAACCCTTCTTTATCTTCATTATTGTCTACAAACTGTTTTAATGTTGGATAATAGCTATTAAATTGGGTTACAAATCCTTTACTTTTTGAATTTAATAGAATTAATTTTGGATAAAGTTCTGATGACCATTCGTTCATATCTTGTTTGATCAGGGATTGGTTCGTATTTAAAGCTGGGACTTCCTCAAGCTGTACATTAGGACTCATTAAAGCTTGATCAATATATGTTTGGATTAATTTAGATTGTGCACCTAATTTTCGTAAGGATGAGGAAATATCCGTATTCTCTTGTTGAGTTTCTGCCTGAACGATTGGCATTGCAAGAGTATTGATAGGAATATTCGCCCCAGTAACAATGGATGTTATTAAAAAACCTGTAATTATTTTATTTTTCATTCCATACACCTCTTCACTATTGTCTTTTTACAATCTTATTCACACCTCTAGAACAACCTAGCGCTAGGGTCTCTCCTTCCACACGCTTGAGGAAGAAGAATTCTTTCGGATAGAGTGTTAGACTCTCGTTATTATTTACTTCTCATAGAATGTAAGGCCTTACTTCCCCCTCATTTAAACACTATGTTTTTACTAAGTAAACAATAAAATCCCATTATTTATATTTAATAATTCAGACACTTCATGTTTGTATTAGAAAAAAATTATATTTAAAAAAGTTAAATCCTATTAATTAATTCACTAAGTGAAATAATTACATCAGTGTAATTAGACTTAAAATATAGTGATTTTCATTTATTTATATTAATCGTTTGATATAAAATGTTTTTAATATAACTTAATAGTACTTTGTATATCATTTACCTTTTTTTGTAAAATGTAAAATTACATATTTCTCCACACTAAAAAACCAACAAATAACAACATTTTTAAAAAAACAGGTCGTTATTTGTTGGTTTTTATTATAAGATGTATAACGTAATATAAAGATTTAATAAGGGGTGGTTTAATGTCAGTTCTAAAAAACAGTAAAATTGGTACAAAGTTGAATACATTAATGATTACAGCGAGTATCGCATGTATTCTCTTATCCATTATAGGAGTTATCTCTTTAAAGAAAACAGGTGAAGCTTCTGCAAGTATGTATGACGAAAGATTACTTCCAATTTTTTGGATACAATCTCTAGAATCTAATTTCCGATACGGAAACAGTAATTTTATGGAACTCATGGTTACAACTGATGAAAAAAGAAACAAAGAATTAGCAAATAACATAGATCAAACACGTAAAGAAAATGATCAGTTATTAAAAAACTTTGAGTCTAAGATCAGCTCACAAGAAGAAAAGCAATTATATAAGAATTTCCAAAAAAACTTTCAAGAATTTAGAACTCAAATGAAAGAAGCACAAAATTTAGCAGTAAACAATAAAAATGAAGAAGCTTATTCTTATTATTTAAAAAACACTGAGCCTGCTATGCAAAATGCGATTAATTCTATTCAAGAACTTGTGAAATATAATAGTAGCCAGGCAGAACAATTACAAAAAAGTAATACGAACAGTGCACATACTACAATACTGATGTTTATTATTATTTCAGTTATTGCGACTGCAATTATTATAGGTATTGGATATGTCATCAAAACAGCTATTCAACGTCCAATTACTTTATTACAGCATGATATAAAACAAGTAGCAGATGGAAATTTAGTAATACGTACTTCCTATCAAGCAAATGATGAATTAGGAGCTATTGTTACTTCTTTTAATAACATGTTAGATAATTTACAACATTTAATTGAGAAAATACAAGTAACGACATACGAAGTTACCTCTTCTACTGACAGTATGTTGCAGAATACAAAACAGGCATCTAAAATATCTAATGAAGCTGTTCTAACAATTAATGAAGTAAATAAACAAATAGAAGGACAAGTTACTAATATTCATGAAAGTTCAACAGCAATGAATGACTTAACAAATGGAGTTCAATCAGTAGCTGAATCAGCATTAACTGTTGCTGAAGTATCTGTTGCTACAACAGATCGTGTAAATAATGGTAGTAAAGTAATCAAGCAATCTATTACTCAAATGAATAATGTGCATGCAGTTGTTGAAGAAACATCTACGGTGATAGAACGTCTTATTATGCGTACACAGCATATAGATAAAGCTTTAGACGCGATTACAAATATTGCGGAACAAACAAATTTGCTTGCTTTAAATGCTGCAATCGAAGCAGCACGTGCAGGAGAGAATGGAAAAGGATTTGCAGTTGTTGCAGCTGAAGTGAGAGATTTAGCTGAACAATCTAAGCAATCCGCACATGAAATTAATAATTTAATTAAATCAATCCAACAAGATACAAAAGATACTGTTCAAATCATGAGAAAAGGACACGAAGAAGCTATACAAGGAAGAAATGCTGCTAATGAAGCAGACGAAGCCTTTTCAACAATCATGAAAGACATTCATAAGATAACACATCAAATTCAAGAAGTATCAGCTACAACAGAAGAAATGTCTGCTGGAACTGAAGAAATTAACGCTTCACTATCAGTAGTATCAGAAACTTCTACAAGAGTAGCGAAAGATACAAATCAAACCGTACAAGCCATTCAAACTCAAGCATCATCCATTACAGAAATAACAAATCAATCCATGCAAATAAAGAAAAAAATCGAGGAATTAGAAGGATTAATTTCACGATTTAAAATTAAAGAATAAAAAAATAAAAGGAAAAAACAATTACTTTAAGCTTGATTGACATGTCGTGCTACACCAAGTTGACAAATAGCCCAAAAAAGAACCCAATTAATAGGTTCTTTTTTTGTTGCTAATTATTTTTGTTCTAAAATACGTTCGACCTCATCTATGCTTAATTTACTGGCTTTAGCAATCGTTTCAAGTGGTACACCAAGTTCATGCATACCTTTAATCATCTGTATTTTTCCTTGCTGAACCCCTTCTTGAATTCCTTCTTTTTTCCCCTCATTACGAGCATGAGCAAACTTTGCAGCCTCATCCATTAAGGCCTTTTCTCTTGCTTCATATGCTTGACGGAAAGAAGAATCTTGACTCATATGTTCCCACTTATTCATTGCTTTTTGTAAAATTGGATCTTGGTTCATGGCAATGTCCTCCAATGTTTGTGTGAGATACTCATCTTCATTCGCTGGTAATAATAATAACCAACGAACAAACGAATCTTCCCACGGATTGACTTTCTCTTCGCGCCATTGCTGTAGTAACTTTGGAATCTCTACAATATGAACTTCTATATCGTCACTTAATAACTTTTGTTGTTGCTGATTCCAAAGGATTCCTGTTGTATGAAACGCTTCATATTCTGGAAACATCACAAAGTTTAACAAGTTAATGGTAATCGTTTTATGAAGTGAACTATAAGGCATTCCTTTTTGCAATTGAGAGGTGTATAACCTTCCCCAATAATACAAGCTTCGTTTGATCATATCATGATTGTTATTCAATTGTATTTCTACATTTACCTTTGTTCCTGTATTTAATGTAGCCGAAATATCTAAAATCGATAATTTATCTTCTTCATATTCTCGATGCAAATGTGGATCTTCTAATTGCAGGGAAACAATAGGTGATTCTAAAGAATCCTTTAATATGGCATTTAAAAAGGCAACTAAAATATCTTCATTCCCATTTGTGCCAAATAACTGCTTAAATGCAAAATCGATACGTAAATTTACTAATGAATTGGACATGGTTTTCCTCTTCCTGTTTCAAACTATATCTTTACCTTTATTGTACATAAAACCAAAGTCAACATGCAAACAATCCCTATGATTTATATAGGGGATGCATACAGATGTACACAATAAATTATCGAAGACGATTTGGGATCACCATACATGCCCATCAACTTAAGAATTTTATAACACCCCTAAAACAAAAATTGTACATTTTCACCGGGAGATGCCACTTTTCTCGTTTTGGGGTATATGCTTTTCTTAGCTTGATGGCGATGTGGTGCTACCCCATGTAGTTTTCTATGTCTCTTTCAAATGATTTTTGCACCAGAACCAAAATTCATCATATCGACCTAAATATATTCACCGTAATGTAATAATGAATTTAAATATGAAATTTTGCATATATTCAAAAAGCAATCTACTTCCTTACTGATCAATGCTAGGATTATACATGAGGGTGATGTTAGATTATATATCAAATGGAGGAATATTTATGAAAAGAAAAATTTTTGCTTTAGCTTCAGTAATTGCTTTATCAGCCCCTATTCAAAGTGTGGCGTTTGCACATGAAAATAGCCATCAATATGGGACATCTTTTGGTCATAAGTGGTCCGCAGAAGCCATCCATGATGAAGGAGTAAGTACTCATTTATGGATTGTTAACAGAGGCATTGAAGTTATGGCCCAAAATAAGACCGTTGTGAAGCCAAATGAGATATCTCTATTAAATGAATGGCGTAATGAGTTAGAGAAGGGTGTCTACTCTGCCGATTATGAAAATCCGTACTTTGATAATGGCACATTCGCTTCACACTTCTATGATCCTGATACAGGAAGTACGTATCTTCCACTTGCCAAACACGCAAAAGAAACAGGAGCAAAATATTTTAAATTAGCTGGTGAATCCTATCAAAATAAAGATTTTAAAAATGCATTTTTCTATTTAGGATTATCACTTCATTATTTAGGGGATGTTAATCAGCCTATGCATGCAGCGAACTTTACCAACGTTTCGCTTCCTATTGCCTTACACTCAAAATATGAAAACTTCGTCGATACTGTGAAAGACAATTATAAAGTAAAAGATGGAAATGGCTATTGGAACTGGAAAAGTGTAAATCCAGAAGATTGGGTTCATGCTTCTGCAGTTGGTGCAAAAGCAGATTTCCCACTAATTGTTAATGATAAGACAAAAAAGTTGTTTCTAGATGCCGCTATATCACAAGACGCTGCTGATAAATGGCGTGCTGAAGTAACACCGGTGACTGGAAAACGTTTAATGGAAGCGCAACGTATTACAGCTGGATATATCCACTTATGGTTTGATACGTATGTGAATAATAAATAATAAAATACGAAAAGAGAGTCCTTTTTCAAAGAAGGCACTCTCTTTTTTCAATTAGATAGTTTCTCCATGATTTAAACAAATTAGATTAGCTTTAGCTGATGGCTCTTCAATGGATTGATTAGCAGCACCAACAGACGAATCTTTTTTTCTACTGGTTGCGCTTCTGATTCTCCAAGAATAGACACAAGGTATGTACCGCCCTGGGTTTCGTCTAATCGTAGCATTTAGAATATGCCCTTTTATTGTCCATTACAGCAATATTACCGTTAGTTAGTTTGTTTTGTTGTATAGGATTGAACTTTATTGTTTTTAGACTTGAATCGTGGCATATCATTCTGTTTTGTGAAAAAACGTGAAAAAGCATCTGCGAGGTTTTTTTATGTGGATTGAAGAGCAATACTATCTACTTCTTTTAACCAAAGCGTATCCTATTGCTTCTTTAATTGAGTGGGCTCAGCAGAGCAAGAAGGATAGTTAATCCTTTGCCAGTTTCTTTAGAGGTGTCATTCCGAAGAGCAAGAAAATGATTAAATACAAAGCGACTGCACCCAATGGTCTTAGCAATTAATATTTCTTGTCGCTTATTTGGATAGATACGGAACTTATATGCTTTATTTACTAACACGGGTTGCACCTCGCTTTCTTGTATGATGCCTTCAGTATACAAAAAACGTAGGATTATGCCTACAGACATTCATCTCTTACCTAAAATTGGTGTTTCACACCTTCACATTTTTGAGGAAGAAGTTTTCTGTCGGAACAAGATAAATATAATAAGGGAATGCATGTATACTGATTTATACTGCATTCCCTTATTGTAATTGTATGTCCACTATATTTTATTCTTCCTTTTCTAAAATTTAAAAACTAACATCCAAATTTCTTAGTTTTCACCTCTTTCTAGATCCACTCCATTGTAAAAAAACTCTTCATTAAATGTCCAAACTATTAACTAGTGTCCCCCCTAAACTATAATAACTTTTAAAATTTTCCCAACAAAAAAATCCCCTCAAAGCATATACACTTTACGGGGAGAGCCTGTTTTCTATCTTATTATATACGTACAGCCGTACCACTTACAGCAACCATTAACATACCATCACGAACAACTTCGTAGTCTACGTCAACACCAACGATTGCATTAGCACCTTTTTGTCTTGCAAGTTCTTTCATTTCGTCCATTGCAATATCACGTGCTTCTTTTAATTTACTTTCATAAGCACCAGCACGACCACCGACAACATCACGAACTGAAGCGAATAAATCGCGGACAATATTCGCACCCATAATAGCTTCACCATTTACAATATCAATATATTCACTAATTTCTTTCCCTTGAATTCCCTGCGTTGTTGTTACAATCATGATTGACACTCTCCTATAACTTATAATTTTTAATTGGCGTTTCTTATGTCTTTATTATGACATGGAAAAAGTAGCTAAACTATCTAATAACCTTACAGGAATGTGACACTTTTGTAAGGAAGATTTACTCATTTTCTATTCGGATTTCTTTAAATATTAGACGAGAAATCTAAAGCAAATACCGCGGAAAATATATGTTTTTTTACAGATGATGGTTGAGTTCAAACATATTTTTAATACCCAAAATATCTACCTCAACTGCAGAAGCATATCCATTCTTTCCATTTGTCACTTCTATTTTTACATATTTAATAGCAAACCGGTTCAAATGTTACAGTTTTGTTATCCTTATTATTTTCCCATGTTCCAGACGATACTTTTTCATACTTAAGACCATCCACACTCGTATAGATATTGTAATTTAAAATAGGACCATTTTCTGACCACTCTTGTCGAGGTAGATATACAAATTCTATAATTGATCGCCTTCCATCAAGCTCTAACGATAAAAAAGCCTTGCTGATTGCAAGACTCCTCTCCTCATTTCATCCAATTGTGTATCGACTATTCTCTGAAACAAGTAAACTTGTATGATCAATTTTGACACGACATTTCCCTAACCTCCGCTTTACTTCCGATTGTAATTTTTTGTTTGCTTCTTCTAAAGAATGTGCTGGAATAATTGCTGATTGTAAGTCTGTTACCTTGCCATCATACATCACAGAAAAATCAATTTCATATCGATGTATCATAATTTCCCCACTTCCTTTCCAGTAGTTCGCTTACAACTCATCCTTACATGCTTTTTGTTTTCGTATATTTTTACAATTACACTAAGTTTCTTCACAATCCTCGCTAACCCTGCCAAAATAACCTTTAAAAATACCAATACTTAATAAAATATATGCAACAACCTTAAAAAAATCATTCTCACACCTTTTTTTTCGAAACTTCATTTAAGCTACTTAAAATCCCGAATAACAAACATAATCTCATTCGATACCAAATATATTAACGATTCATTAAAAATCGATTACAAACAAATCTGGAATGTTATTTTTTCTGGAATGGAAACTTTTTGTGCTGAAAATTAAATAAATATTATTATCCAACACACCCAATTGATAATCCTGGTAAAAAGGATCTGGATTTTCATCACTACTCATATCTCTCCCCAAAAAACTTATTCTTTAGAATAATAAGTCTAATCATGATATAATTTGTAGGATTTTTATACTCTTTGTCGAATACATGTAAAAAGGAGGGAATATGGCATGCTGTTCACAGGATTCTTCATTAATCTATCTATTTTTTCTTTCCTATCTAGTTCAGCTATTTTTATTCAAGTATTTATAAGGAAAACGGATCACAAATTTATCCATTTATTTCAGGGCACATATGCAGGTATCGTAGCTGCTATTTTGATGATTTTTAATTTTAAGCACATGGGATTGTTTTATGACTTGCGAGCCGTTCCTCTTATTATTTCGTTTATTTATTTTGGTCGCACAGCTGGCTGGATTACGTTAATGTTTATTTTATTTATGCGTATTTTCTACCTTGGTGGTGATTGGGGACCAGCTTTGATAGCTGCCTTAGGAATCGCTACTATATATACTATATTCAAAACATATCTCAAAAATACCCATCCCTTTAAAAGCGTCTTTCTTTATCTAGCTGTTTATCTAGCAATAATTCATTGGGTGTTTGGATTCTTTTTTCCTTCTATTTCACTTATACTTCTTGACATCCAAGGTACATTATTTATATCTTGCGGACTCTTAATTGGTGTTTTTCTTTTGGAATCCTATCAAAAATTATATAGTTTAACAGAAAATTTAGCTAAAGCGAATGAAACATTACTAGAATCAAAGCAAGAATTAAGAGATACTGTTCATGAACTACAAGGAGGTATTTTTAAATTCAAAAAAGTGAATGAGCATTTTATTCATACATTATGTGATGGACAGTTATTTTATCAACATGGTTTTCATTCTGAACAAATTGTAGGGAAAAGTTTACGTGAGATAGATTCTTCCATTATTCCATTCTATTTAGTTCCTCGATTACTCAAATATTATCAACAGGCATGGAATGGTGAAGAAGTAACTTTTGAACTACCGTGGCCAAATGATGAGACTATTATACTTTTCTCCCTTAGGCCTGTTAAAAAAGAGGGAACAGTTATTGAAGTGGTTGGCTCTACTGTTGATATAACGAAAAGAAAAAATGCAGAAAATGAACTAAAGGTAACGAAAGAACGGCTGGAATCATTTGTTAATCATAACGTAGATGCTATCACTATATTTGATTTAGACGGACATATGTTGCAAGCGAATAAAGCCTATGAGAAGATTTTTGGTTGGTCAGAAAAAGAATCCTTAGGAAAAAAGTTACCTTGCGTACCTGATTTTTTAATGAATCAAGCTTTGCAATATATAAACAACATTAAAAACAACAATATAAAAGACCTGGTTATTAATGGGTTAGAAACAGTTAGACAAAGAAAAGATAAAACTCTTATTGATGTAAGCTTGACGATTTCACCTATTCTAGATGTTAGGGGGAATGTCATTGCTTTATCAGGAATTTGTAGAGACATTTCTGAAAGGAAACAAGCAGAAAGAGAACTGCATCAATTACACCAGCAATTAAGTGACAGTGAAATGAAATACCGTGCACTCATCGAACAAGCAACTGATGCGGTTTACGTAGTAGAACTGAATGAGGATAAAGTTCCAACTCGATTCATTGAAGTAAATCCTGTCGGGTGTAAAAGATTTGGGTATAGTAGAGAAAAGCTTCTCTCAATACCGTTTTTCAATATTGTTTCTCAAGATTCTACAATGATCATAAAAGTGTTAGAAAAAATTAAAGAAGGACAATCTTTTTTTACTTTACAAGATGAATATACTTTTCCAACAGGAAAAACAATAACAACAGAATTTAGTATCCATATTTTCAGCTTGAATGGCAAAAACGTTTTCTTAAGTATCTCCCGAGATATCACTGAACGATTAAAAACAGAGGAATTATTACGAAAATCGGAGAAACTTGCTGTAGTAGGTCAATTATCCACTGCAATTGCTCATGAAATTAAAAATCCTTTAACAACAATGAAAGGATTCATGCAGTTATTAAAATCAATGGAAAATAAGAGCACTGAGAATTATATAGATATAGTGTTATCAGAGGTTGAACGTATAGATAGTATTACTAATGAATTTATGGCATTAGCAAAACCTGAGGCATTAGAAATTAAAACTAATGACCTGAATGTATTAATGAATCAAATTGTAATGTTACTTGAACCTCAAGCGATAATGAATTGCATACAAATTACAACTGAGTTTACATCTGATACTTCATTCATACTTTGTGAAGGGAATCAATTAAAGCAAGCTTTTATAAATATCTTAAAAAATGCGATTGAAGCAACACCAATGGGAGGGGAAATCTTGATTCAAATCGAATATGCACCTGATAAAAAACAGATAAACATTCAATTTACCGATTACGGGTGTGGAATTGAAAAAGAACGTTTACCTTATCTAGGGGAACCATTTTATAGTATCAAAGAAAATGGTATCGGTTTAGGATTAATGATTTGTTATAAAATTATTGAGAAGCACCAAGGAAAGATACTTATTGAAAGTGAAGTAGGAAAAGGAACAACAGTTAAGATAAATCTTCCTATATCTACTCTCGAAAAAGAAAACTCTTATTCATCTTCTTAGATACATCCTAGAATCATGAAGTACAGTTATACAATTTATTAAATTTTCCCCTTTAGATTTAATTATCTAAAGGGTTATCTGTTTATGTTAAGAAAATCTCATATTGTACTCTCGCCATTTAGCAGCTTTACGAACTGTTTGAAGTAGGGACTTCTTGGGAGGTATAAACTTTCTAATAATCTCAAATATAGAAATTTCCCTATTTCCACAAGTGGATATTTCTATATATCCCTACTTTTGTTATCAAAAATAGCGAAGATATTCCTGTTTCTTCAACTAATAGTTAGCAAAAACAAGTGAATCTGCAGGAGAAAAACAAATTTAAAAACCAACAGGGCAATAATACAACTCTATCAAAATTACAATAAAAGGAGCTAGTCTGTGAATAAATATTATATGAGTGCTATCTTAAGTATTGTACTTTCTGTTGTATTATTTATATTTAATTTCTATCAGACTAAAATAGGAGGAGTAATATTTGCTTTAAGTATAGGAGCGAGTAGTGAACTACCCGCCACTTAACGTCCTAACGGACTGTCTGAAGTGGGGGCTTCTCGGTTAGTCGTTACTTTTGATAGCTAACGAATTAGTCCTTAGACAGCCGAGCTAACTCCCTTGTTCCAAAGGTTATTTTATTGCTATTTATGCTAACGCTAATAGACGTATTGCTTCATTTTTGATATTGATAGCTGAGTTATAATCTCTATCGAGATTTACACCACATATACAAGAATATACTCGTTCAGACAATGATATATCTTTCACAATTCCACAATTGCTACATGTTTTTGTGGAAGGAAACCATTTGTCTATTTTCACAAGTTGTTTGCCTTGTTCTTGTAGTTTATACGCTAAAAAAGAAGTAAAAATACCCCAACCATTGTCAGCGACACTTTTCCCAAAATTAAGAGATTGCGACATCCCTTTCATGTTTAGGTCTTCAATAGCTATAACGTCAAAATTAGTAGCTAACTCTTTAGACTTATGATGAAGAAAATTCTTACGTTGGTTCGCTACTTTTCCATGTAATTTCGCTACACGAATACGTTGTTTGTTCCAACGTTCTGATCCTTTAGCACGTCTTGCTAATACTCGTTGTGCCTTTGCTAATTGGTCTAACATGTTACGATAGAACTTAGGATAATTGGCTTTCTCATCCTCAGAACTAACGTATAATCCATCCATTGCAAAGTCTAATCCAACAACTGTTTCTACTTCTTTTTGTACAATCTCTTTTTCGTATTCAGTCAAGATGGACACATAGCATTTACCAGTAGGTGTCATAGAAATCGTACATGACTTGATAGTATGGCCTTGTGGTATTTCTCTATGTTGTTTGATACGTACCATTTTCAGTTTCGGTAATTTGATATGACCATTTAGCAACATAATATTTCCATTTACTACATTCGTTGTATAAGACTTTCTGTCTTTTTTGCTTTTGAATGTTGGGAAGTCATTTTGACCACTAAAGAAATTCTTATAGGCAGTTTGCAAGTTTAGTTGAGCATTTGCCAAAGCTAATGAATCAACTTCTTTCAACCATTCAAATTCTGCTTTGTATTTTGCTGGGGTTGGAAGCTTTTGTTTCTTTAGTTGTTCCTTATCATCTTTGTATTTCTCATACACTTCTTTACGTTCAGCCAACATCCTGTTATACACGAAGCGTACACAACCGAAGGTTTTACGCATAAGATACGCTTGTTCTTCTGTTGGATACAAACGAAATTTATATGCTTTATTATGCTTTGTCATATCATTTCATCTCACTTTTCACCTTGATTTTCAATATACTTCTTTACCACTTCTATTGGTGAACCACCAGTAGTTAGTAAGCAAAAACTTCTTGACCAAAACATCTCTTTCCAAAGTTTCTTTTTTACTTGTGGAAAATCTCTTTTAATGAGTCGAGAACTTGCACTTTTATAAGCATTAATGAATTTTGTCATTTCTGTATTAGGATGTGCCTTGAACAAGATATGTACATGGTCAACATCATGATTCCACTCTACCAGTGTTATGTTGTAATTCCCGGATAACCTTACAAACATGTCTTTTGCATAGTCTGACATATCATCATCAAACACATTTCTTCTGTATTTCACGACCAACACAAGGTGATAATACAATAAGAATACTGAATGGTTATTACTATCTAATTCCATTGATATACCAACCTTTATACTTTATAAGACTGATTATATCAGAGGCAAAATAAAAAGCAAAACCTTTTGGCTGCGCCAAACCGAAATTCATCTCCCACCTACCATTGGGCTATGCCCTTCACACGCTTGAGGAAGGAGAATTCTTTCAGGGGAATTTGTTAAATTTCTAGCTGATGGTGTATTGAATGAAAGTAAACACAAAAAACACAATTGATTTTGAAGTAAACCGAAGATTAATCACCTTACTAAAATGATTAATCTTTTTATAAAAACTTAAGGAATCCAAAATTAAAACCCACACATTTTGATCAAACTTTTTTCAAAATGTGTGGGTTTCCTCTATTTATAAATCAATATTTGTAGCAATACTTTGATCAAGCTATAATTCAAACCAACATAACCAGTCTTTTTATCTCATTCGTTGACGAACAAATACGAATCCACCTAAAGCTACCAACAACATTCCTACAATATATGAAATCATCTCCATTGATGTTCCACCTGTGTTAGGAAGCCACACTGATGTCTTAGTATTTTCTTTAGTAGGTGGAACTTTTGAATCTGTGCTCGGGTCTTTTGGATCTACGCTCGGATCTTTTGGATCTACGCTCGGATCTTTTGGATCTACGCTCGGATCTTTTGGATCTTCCTTGATTTTTATATTCGTAATATCATAACCTTTTACTTCGGATTTATATCCATCCACTGGTTGTTCTTTTACTTCATACTTATATACCTTACCTTCGGCATCATATGCCTCTAAGTCTTTGAATCCATATTTCCAACCTGTTGCTTCACTTACTTCTTGCGTCGCAACTACTTGGCCATTTTGTAGTAGGTCGACCTTAATCATTGCCGGACGATCTTTCGCATTGTCGTCCTTCCATGTCTTCGTTCCTTCTACCGTTGTTTGGCCTACTTTTATATTCGTAATATCATAACCTTTTACTTCGGATTTATATCCATCCACTGGTTGTTCTTTTACTTCATACTTATATACCTTACCTTCGGCATCATATGCCTCTAAGTCTTTGAATCCATATTTCCAACCTGTTACTTCACTTACTTCTTGCGTCGCAACTACTTGGCCATTTTGTAGTAGGTCGACCTTGATCATTGCTGGACGATTTTTCGCATTGTCGTCCTTCCATGTCTTCGTTCCTTCTACTGTTGTTTTACCAACCTTTGTATTTGTAATGTCATAACCTTTTACTTCGGATTTATATCCATCCACCGGTTGTTCTTTTACTTCATACTTATATACCTTACCTTCGGCATCATATGCCGCTAAATCTGTAAACGCATATTTCCAACCCGTTGCTTCACTTACTTCTTGCGTCGCAACTACTTGGCCATTTTGTAGTAGGTCGACCTTGATCATTGCCGGACGATCTTTCGCATTGTCGTCCTTCCATGTCTTCGTTCCTTCTACTGTTGTTTTACCAACCTTTGTATTTGTAATGTCATAACCTTTTACTTCGGATTTATATCCATCCACTGGTTGTTCTTTTACTTCATACTTATATACCTTACCTTCGGCATCATATGCCGCTAAGTCTTTGAATCCATATTTCCATCCTGTTGCTTCACTTACTTCTTGCGTCGCAACTACTTGGCCATTTTGTAGTAGGTCGACCTTGATCATTGCCGGACGATCTTTCGCATTGTCGTCCTTCCATGTCTTCGTTCCTTCTACTGTTGTTTTACCAACCTTTGTATTTGTAATGTCATAACCTTTTACTTCGGATTTATATCCATCCACTGGTTGTTCTTTTACTTCATACTTATATACCTTACCTTCGGCATCATATGCCGCTAAGTCTTTGAATCCATATTTCCATCCTGTTGCTTCACTTACTTCTTGCGTCGCAACTACTTGGCCATTTTGTAGTAGGTCGACCTTGATCATTGCCGGGCGATCCTTTGCATTGTCGTCCTTCCATGTCTTCGTTCCTTCTACTGTTGTTTTACCAACCTTTGTATTTGTAATGTCATAACCTTTTACTTCGGATTTATATCCATCCACTGGTTGTTCTTTTACTTCATACTTATACGCATTGCCTTCGGCATCGTATGCTTGAAGTTTTTCAAATGTATACTTCCAGTTTGTTGCCGCTGTTACTTCTTTTGTGTCTACTACTTTACCGTCTTGTAGTAAGTCTACTTTGATTGTTGCCGGACGATTTGTTGCGTTTCCGTCCTTCCACGTTTTTGTTCCTTCTACTGTTGTTTGACCTACTTTTGTATTTGTAATGTCATAACCTTTTACTTCAGATTTATATCCATCCACTGGTTGTTCTTTTACTTCATACTTGTACGCATTGCCTTCGGCATCGTATGCCGCTAAGTCTTTGAATCCATATTTCCAACCTGTTGCTTCACTTACTTCTTGCGTCGCAACTACTTGGCCATTTTGTAGTAAGTCTACTTTGATCGTTGTCGGACGATTTGTTGCGTTTCCGTCCTTCCACGTTTTTGTTCCTTCTACTGTTGTTTGCGCTACTTTTGTATTCGTAATGTCATAACCTTTTACTTCAGATTTATATCCATCCACCGGTTGTTCTTTTACTTCATACTTGTATGCATTGCCTTCGGCATCATATGCCGCTAAGTCTTTGAATCCATATTTCCAGCCTGTTGCTTCACTTGCTTCTTGCGTCGCAACTACTTGGCCATTTTGTAGTAAGTCTACTTTGATCGTTGTCGGACGATTTGTTGCGTTTCCGTCCTTCCACGTTTTTGTTCCTTCTACTGTTGTTTGCGCTACTTTCGTATTTGTAATGTCATAACCTTTTACTTCAGATTTATATCCATCCACCGGTTGTTCTTTTACTTCATACTTGTACGCATTGCCTTCGGCATCATATGCCGCTAAGTCTTTGAATCCATATTTCCAGCCTGTTGCTTCACTTACTTCTTGCGTCGCAACTACTTGGCCATTTTGTAGTAAGTCTACTTTGATCGTTGTCGGACGATTTGTTGCGTTTCCGTCCTTCCACGTTTTTGTTCCTTCTACTGTTGTTTGCGCTACTTTTGTATTCGTAATGTCATAACCTTTTACTTCAGATTTATATCCATCCACCGGTTGTTCTTTTACTTCATACTTGTATGCATTGCCTTCGGCATCATATGCCGCTAAGTCTTTGAATCCATATTTCCAGCCTGTTGCTTCACTTGCTTCTTGCGTCGCAACTACTTGGCCATTTTGTAGTAAGTCTACTTTGATCGTTGTCGGACGATTTGTTGCGTTTCCGTCCTTCCACGTTTTTGTTCCTTCTACTGTTGTTTGCGCTACTTTTGTATTCGTAATGTCATAACCTTTTACTTCAGATTTATATCCATCCACCGGTTGTTCTTTTACTTCATACTTGTATGCATTGCCTTCGGCATCATATGCCGCTAAGTCTTTGAATCCATATTTCCAGCCTGTTGCTTCACTTGCTTCTTGCGTCGCAACTACTTGGCCATTTTGTAGTAAGTCTACTTTGATCGTTGTCGGACGATTTGTTGCGTTTCCGTCCTTCCACGTTTTTGTTCCTTCTACTGTTGTTTGCGCTACTTTTGTATTCGTAATGTCATAACCTTTTACTTCAGATTTATATCCATCCACCGGTTGTTCTTTTACTTCATACTTGTATGCATTGCCTTCGGCATCATATGCCGCTAAGTCTTTGAATCCATATTTCCAGCCTGTTGCTTCACTTGCTTCTTGCGTCGCAACTACTTGGCCATTTTGTAGTAAGTCTACTTTGATCGTTGTCGGACGATTTGTTGCGTTTCCGTCCTTCCACGTTTTTGTTCCTTCTACTGTTGTTTGCGCTACTTTCGTATTTGTAATGTCATAACCTTTTACTTCAGATTTATATCCATCCACCGGTTGTTCTTTTACTTCATACTTGTACGCATTGCCTTCGGCATCATATGCCGCTAAGTCTTTGAATCCATATTTCCAGCCTGTTGCTTCACTTGCTTCTTGCGTCGCAACTACTTGGCCATTTTGTAGTAAGTCTACTTTGATCGTTGTCGGACGATTTGTTGCGTTTCCGTCCTTCCACGTTTTTGTTCCTTCTACTGTTGTTTGCGCTACTTTTGTATTCGTAATGTCATAACCTTTTACTTCAGATTTATATCCATCTACCGATTGTTCTTTCACTGTATAGATGTAAGCTACACCGTTTGTATCGTATGCTTGGAGTTTTTCAAATGTATACTTCCAGTTTGTTGCCGCTGTTACTTCTTTTGTGTCTACTACTTTACCGTTTTGTAGTAAATCTACTTTAACTGAGCTTGGGCGATCTGTTGCGTTGTTATCGTTCCAAGTCTTTGTTCCTTCTACTTTCGTTTCGCCTACTTTTGTATTCGTAATGTCATAACCGCTTACGCTAGATTGATATCCCACTACTAGTTGTTCTTTCACTTCATACTGATAAGCTATTCCATTCGCATCGTATGCTTCTAAATCTGCAAATATATATTTCCAACCCATTACTGCTAGTACGTCTTGTGTTTTGATCACGTTTCCGTTTTGTAGTAAGTCTACTTTGATCATTGTCGGACGATTTATTGCGTTTCCGTCTTTCCACGTCTTCGTTCCTTCTACTGTTGTTTGCGCTACTTTTGTATTTGTAATATCATAACCTTTTACTTCAGATTTATATCCATCCACCGGTTGTTCTTTTACTTCATACTTGTACGCATTGCCTTCGGCATCGTATGCCGCTAAGTCTTTGAATCCATATTTCCATCCTGTTGCTTCGCTTACTTCTTGCGTCGCAACTACTTGGCCATTTTGTAGTAAGTCTACTTTGATTGTTGTCGGACGATTTGTTGCGTTTCCGTCCTTCCACGTTTTTGTTCCTTCTACTGTTGTTTGCGCTACTTTTGTATTTGTAATGTCATAACCGTGAACTTCGGATTTATATCCATCTACTGGTTGTTCTTTTACTTCATACTTGTATGCATTGCCTTCGGCATCATATGCCGCTAAGTCTTTGAATCCATATTTCCAACCTGTTGCTTCACTTACTTCTTGCGTCGCAACTACTTGACCATTTTGTAGTAAGTCTACTTTGATTGTTGTCGGACGATTTGTTGCATTTCCGTCCTTCCACGTTTTTGTTCCTTCTACTGTTGTTTGCGCTACTTTTGTATTTGTAATGTCATAACCTTTTACTTCAGATTTATATCCATCCACCGGTTGCTCTTTTACTGTATATGTATAAGCAACACCGCTCGCATCATATGATTCTAAATTTGTAAATGTATATTTCCAACCATTTGCCGCTGTTACGTCCTGTGTTCCGATTACATTGCCATTTTGTAGTAAGTCTACTTTGATCGTTGCCGGACGGTCTGTTGCATTTCCGTCTTTCCACGTCTTCGTTCCTTCTACTGTCATTTTCGCTACTTTTGTATTTGTAATATTGTAGCCATTTACTTCCGATTTGTATCCCGCTACCGGTTTTTCTTTTACTGTATACGTATAAGCAACACCATTTGCATCATATTGTGCTAGGTCTGCAAATGTATAATTCCAACTGCTTGCTGCTGTTACGTCTTGTGTTTGAATTACGTTTTCATTTTGCAATAAGTCTACTTGGATTGAGCTTGGACGATCTGTTGCATTGTTGTCATTCCAAGTTTTCGTTCCTGAAACTGATGTTTTTGCATCTTTTGTATTCGTAATGTTGTAGCCATTTACTTCCGATTTGTATCCCGCTACCGGTTGCTCTTTTACTGTATACGTATAAGCATTACCATCATTATCATATGCAGGTAAATCTGCAAACGTATAGTTCCAGTTATTCGCTGCTGTTACTTCTTGTGTTTTAATTGAATTTCCATTTTGCAGTAACTCTACTTGGATTGAACTTGGACGATCTGTTGCATTGTTATCATTCCAAGTCTTCGTTCCTGAAATCGATGTCGTTTTCACCTTATTCGGAACCATCAGCTTTACGCCTTTTGCAGCATTCGCATCAATTGTAAAAGGCACTTTTGCTTGTGGATCGAAATCCAAGTAGTTTGGTGCTGAAATTTCTTGTACATAGTAATTTCCTGGATCTAAATTAGGAACTTCGACCATACCTTGTGCATCCGTTGTATACGTATCGCCAATTTGCTGACCTGACTCTGTGTACAATTTAAATGACGCATTCGGTATGAACTTTGTTTCATCTCCAGCAATGTGTTTTACGATTCGTAACGTTCCTTTTGGTGGTAAATCACCTTGCGCTCCGCCACCTGCGTTTATATTTTTAACATAAGCAGTTTCTGAATGAGATACCGGTTGCTCATTTACAACTTGGTAATTAATCGTATAATCATTATAAAAATTTTCTTGGTTCATTCCACTGTCAGTTATAGCAGTTTTATATCTGAGATTGAAAGATTGACCACTTATATAATCCTTATTAATTCTAAGTTCAAAAGAGTTACCGTTAGAAGTAAAAGTTCCATAACCCTTATCCATAAATTGTTGAGGTGCTAAATTTTCATTTCCCAAAACAAAACTATCTAGTATTAATGTTTGACCCGATTGTAATGTATCAGTCAAAACAATATCAGAGCTTAGCTGTTGCTTGTTATTGTTTATAGGTATCTCCCACTTCACTTCAGTTGGAGCATCCGGGTCAATTCTACCTGTTTTATAGGCAAATGGTGCTGTACCACCTCCACCACTGGTTGGTCCCTTAATTGTTATCCTTTTCGTCTGTAGTTGTGTACCTAGATTTGTATCAACTGTTAACGTTTGATCTTGACCTACATTACTAGTTGCTTGCATTTCAAAATAAAAATATCCTCTAATATTTTGAAGTTTCTCCACCACATCGCTAAATGTACATACCACATTCGTTTTCGATACTTGACAAGTACCAAAGCTGACACCTGCATCATTCTTTAAATCAATCGTTCGACTATATCCTTGTAATTCTTGCGGTAACGTTAATGTTAGTGTGTCTCCTTGCTTCATTTTATTTCCAGACTTATCACTAAAATCAACTTTTATTCCCGTTCGTTCTCCATAACCTAGATCTGTTTTGTCAAACGTGAAGTTATCAACAAACCCGGCCGTATTTAATTCTTGTGCATTTGCTATTATAGATGTGAAATTCTGACCTATAGTAAATATGAAAATCATTATAATCGAAAAAATCGAAGTCGCTCTTTTTATCATGTCATTCTCCTATAAATTATATTTAGATGGGTTCTAATATGAATATACAATGACAATGACTTAATAGGCTGATGGCATACCGTTTCTTTCAACTGTTATAAACTAAAAAACTTGAAAATAGATTTCTATAAACTATTTCTCTACCCTCCAATAAGCTTCAATTCTTTAATCTAACATTAATTTTACTAAGTTTACTATTTACAAGTTTAATAGTTAATGATATTATTGTAACTGGTGAAATTTCGTTTTTCATCATCCCTATCAAATCTTGAAAACTTGTATCATATCTACCATCTTATGGATAGCATAAATTTCTGATTAATAATGTTTTCATTTCAATGCTATCAGTTTATTCATACTACTTCCCATTATTTTCAGATTCATAGCATAAGTATGTCCCAATTCGATAGCATCTTTTTATTGAATCACAATTTTATTTACCAGAACCTTTTGCCCCCTCCTACAGGCATTACCCCCATGCTCTCATCCTTAATATAAAACTATTTGGATACCAAAAATAGTTTCTGTAACTTTTGTAACTGATTTTGTAATTTAAAAAACCAAACATAAATTAATACCTCATTTGGGATAAACTTCTTATTTTATACTCCCTCCTACACACACTGAAATATCATCCTTAAGTGCTTGTGCTAAACCTCTACCTAAATTTTGATTCATTTAGTAAAAATCACAAACAATTTTGTTTATTCATGTACCTCTTACATATCATTTCTTAGGTTTATAATTAAGTAGTCCTATGCTTTTTAAAAGAATGAACAGTAACGTTCACTAATTTGTGTTAGCTTATGAATTTAGAATTTCAATCTACATGACTTATAAACTTCATGGTTAAATCTCGCTATACCAAACCTTCAATTAAATTCTCAGCATGACGACTAGATTCATAATTAATTGTAGTTGCTTATTTCCTTATTTGCATGTAACCAAATTTCACATTGCTAGATCGGTACATTGGGCCTCAATTCCCTTTACAAATATTCGTAATAAATGTGCACTTAAGTGATTAAGGTGTCATAAGAATAACAGAATACTCACACTCTACTTTTACCAATTAATCACATCTCAGTCACCTCGCTATCTATATCCGATATAATATATAAAATAAAACAAAGAAAGAGTAGTAAGCGTAAATATCAGTCAGACATATACTAGACTGAATTTTCAATATTTTCAGTTTAAATGAGGTTTTTTCAGCTACTCTTTCTTTGTATTATGAGTTTAGCACTAAATATAAAGTATAACAAGACAAAAAAATTCAAATTTCGCATAATTTCGACATTTTTTTTACAAAACAATACCGGTCGTTAATTAACATGGATTTCTATATATATCCATCAAATTAAGAATTTTATGACGCTCTCAAAATAAAAAATTGGACATTTTCATCTTGAGAAGTCATTTTTTTATTTTTGGGATATTTTCTTAGCTTGATGGTGATGGAAAGTGACCCCAATTAAGCTAATTCCCCCATTTCGCAGATTTGAGCAAAAACACCCCAATAATAACTTGTTTGAATTGTTTTACTTTAAAACATTTAACTTATTACGCTTCCGTTTATCTTTTCAAAAACATAACTTCGTTTCGAAAGATTTGCAACAGAACCAGAAATATATAGTATCACATCAAAAAATATAAATCTATATTGATTTTTTTTTAATAATTTATATATAATTATAATTAATATAAAATGAAAGTCAATCTCAATTAGGTGTAAGGGGGGAGTATAGACATAACCAAACCTTTAGTCGGAAAGCAAGCCCATGTTTCGAAATGAATGAAGTAATGCCAAATAAAAATGATCAGATTAATAAAATTGGAACCCAAATTAGATTACAAAATCGATTTTGGGTATTGGTAAGAAGTCATTCTATTTAATGCTAAATGAGGACACACGGAATAATAGCAAATTAGGAATTGTTATATGTTCTTGCTTCCTTTTCTTATAGTAATTGATAACTTTTGACTTTAATCTGGCTTTGTATAGAGCTTTTCTAACTTGAGAAATGATCACAGTTTCACCTTTGTTCGCAAATTAACTGTATAACTTCCGATATCCCATTTTTCTATTTAAAAGTTTAAATTACATAACAATGGAACGATGCTTCTCTAGATTCTTGATATTTTTGGTGAATTTGTAACAGAACCTTTAGTTGCACGCAACATTCTTTAAATACAATATTTTATCACCTTAGGAGGAAACAGTATGAAAGGCTTAAAGTTCCTTTATAAAACTCCCCTTATATTGACAATGAGTGCAGTCTTGATGGGATGTAACACAGCAAAACAAGAACAGTCAAACAAGGATACAGCTACACAAGAAAAATCTATGAAAAAAAATACGCAATGGTCATATGAAGGGACTACTGGTCCAGAACACTGGGGAGAATTGAAACCAGAATACAAAATGTGTTTAAATGGGCAAGAACAATCTCCGATAGATATCAAAACGGAACAAATAAAATCAACAGTTGAGGATGCTAATCATTTGCAAATTAATTATCAACCAATATCATTTTCTATTAAAAATAATGGACATAGTATTGAGGGGAAAGCAAATAGTTCTGATGATTATCTCACGCTTGGAGAAAGTCGTTACACATTAAAACAATTCCACTTTCATACACCAAGTGAACATCAATTTGAAGGAAAACATGCAGACATGGAACTACATCTGGTCCATCAAAATGATCAAGGTCAGTTAGCAGTAATAGGTATTATGATAAAAGAGGGACAAACAAATGAAGGTTTTGCAGAAATGTGGAAAAATCTCCCGAACAGCAAAAATACACAGAGTGATGTGCAGCATACCATTGATATAAAACAGCTTTTTCCTTCAGATCATTCGTCATTCCGTTACATGGGTTCTTTGACAACACCTCCTTGTACAGAAAATGTCCAGTGGATTGTGATGAAACAGACAATAGAGATGTCCAAAAAACAAATTGAAACGTTTCATAAATTATTCCCAACGAATAACCGACCAGTTCAGCCAATTAATGGAAGAGAAGTATCGTAAACATAAGGAATTGTTGGAATATAAAGCAAAGTGGTATAGCAAACAAGTGGTTTTGGTATCTAAAACATTCGCTTCTAGTCAATTATGTTCCAATTGTGAATATAAAAACAAAGGCGTAAAAAATCTAAACATCCGTGAGTGAGAGTGTCCTTCTTGTGGCACACATCACGATAGAGATCGAAATGCAGTGCTCAATCTTAGAAACGAAGCAATTCGCCTTTTAACCGTAGGAACTACGGGGATAGCCTAACCGTTAGGTTTCTGTACTTAGGAATCTCCTACTTCAAACAGTCCATAAGGATGTTAAGTGGTGAGTAGTTCAAGAATAATTTCAGTATACACAATGATATTATTTTTTGTACCAGAACGGAAAAAAGCTGCTGTCCTAATGGGACAACAGCTTTTTCATTATGCTACGTCTTCTTTTTGTTCCTTTTGTAGTGTACTATTTTTGTAACCTTAACTGAAATAGACAACAAGTCCAATTACAAGCCATATTGCAAAGCCGATCCATGTTGTTGCTGGGAGTTGTAATGCTAAGTATCCACAGAATAGAACAGCTAAAGCAGGAATCCATGGTACCAAAGGCACTTTAAAAGCGCGCGGTAGTTCTGGTTGTTTTTTACGTAAAATAATTACTCCAATTGATACAACGATGAATGCGAATAATGTACCGATATTCGTTAATTCTGCTAGTTTACTTAAAGGAACAAAACCAGCAAAGAAAGCAACCATAGTGGCAGTAATCCAACTATTGATAACAGGTGTTTTTGTTTTTTTATTTACGCGAGAAAGTACTTTTGGTAGTAAGCCATCGCGGCTAATTGCATAAAATAATCGTGTTTGTCCATATAACATAACAAGTAATACAGTTGTAATTCCAGTAATCGCTCCTAAAGAAATGAAACCAGCAACCCAATCTTGTTGAATGTATTGTAGTGCAAATGCAACAGGGTTTTTCACACCTAACTGATCGTAAGGTACAATCCCAGTTAAAACTAATGAAACAACGATATATAGAATCGTACAAATTGTTAAAGAAGCAATAATGCCGATTGGCATGTTACGCTGTGGATTTTTGACTTCTTCAGCAGCTGTTGATACAGCGTCAAATCCGATGTAAGCAAAGAATACAGTTGCAGCCCCAGTTGTTACGCCAGAGAAGCCGAACGGCATAAAGGGTGTCCAGTTTTCAGGCTTTACATAGAAAGCGCCAACGCCGATAAATAGTAAGACAACAAAAAGTTTGATAGCTACCATGATAGCGTTAAAACGCGCTGATTTTTTTGCTCCTCTTGTTAATAACAACGTCATTAGAAAGATGATACAGATTGCTGGTAAGTCTATATATGTTCCCACTTCAGGATTATATGCGCTTGTTAAAGCCGTAGGTAATGTAATCCCAAATCCACTTAATAGACCTTGTAAATACCCTGACCAACCAGATGCAACAGCTGAGGAAGCTAATCCATATTCTAAAATTAAATCCCAACCTAAAATCCAAGCGATTAATTCTCCAAATGTTGCATAGCTATAAGTATACGCACTACCGGATACCGGTACAGTTGATGAAAATTCAGAATAACATAATGCTGCAAATACACAGGCTAAACCGGATAAAATAAACGACAAAACAAGTGGGGTCCTGCGTGTTCTGCTGCGGCAACACCGGTAAGAACGAAAATCCCAGTTCCGATGATAGCGCCGACCCCGAGCATAGTAAGATCAAATGCACCAAGTTCTTTTTTTAAAGATGCTCCTTTTTGTTCTGACTGTGCTAATAATGCTGAAATAGATTTTTTTCGAAATAGATTCATATAGACACCTCACCTATAGTTGTTGTAATATTCTGAAAAATAACTTCATTTTGTCGTATAACGTCGAATCTTTGTAGTTCGTATTTTAATCCAAATAAATATTTTTGTAAATGTTTTTTCAGAAAATTCAACCTCTTGAGAGGACTTTAAGTATCTCCTTATTTCCTTTTGGTTATTTCCCATCATTCCAAAAGGTATTAAATATCCAATCTATTACCTGTCGCCCCCTATAAACCATAATAATTTTAAAATAGTAATCCCAACTGTTATAAAAACAACAAATTAAATTTTCACAAAAGAAAACAACCTGTATAAAAACAGGTTGTTTTCTTTTTATAGGGTAAAACAAAGAAAGAGTGGAAAAAAATGCACAAACTTCTACAGCACAAGAAATAAACTGACCGGAGAAAACTAAGAATTCTGACATCTTACTAGATAAGGGTTTTTGTTTTCTCTTTCTTTGTTGTTATGAGTATAGCACTATAAACGACATAAATCAACAAAAAACCTCATAATTCTTATTTTTTCGACATTTAATCATAATTCCCCCGGTTCTGGTGCAAAAAATCTCTTAAACTTGGATATACTGATACTACTCTAAAGAAGGTGTGTAATTAGTATGGAAAAGGAAAATGTATTCAAATCGAAGCATTATCAGCCTGATATTATTTTGTTAACGGTAAGAAAGAAGCGAACCCGCTCTATGCTAGGGTTCAAATGTGTTGACACAGCTACATCCATTCTTTCTGGAGTAGAAGCTATGCCTATGATTAAAAAAGAACAGATTGATTTACGGGACCAGTCTGTCCAAAACCAGAAAAAATTCATTTATCAATTGTTTGGACTTGCCGCATAAGATACGATTCCGTTAGGAATATATGTGCTGTATTCTCTTTAATTTTATTTTTGCACCAGAACCAAAAATCTTATATATTCCCCCTTAAATCAAAGTGGAAAACATAAGATTTCTTCAAATCATGAAATATACGCTTTTAAATCTCCTTTGTTAACTTTTTGTTACCTTCAGATAAGCTATCTATATGTTAAAATTAATCCGTATCCCACTAATTAATTTAGTTAGTTAGTGAAGTTCTCTCTCAAAGGGCCCCTAGGGAATAGGGGTCCTTTTCATTTTATAAACCTATTATTCTACTTCGTCCCTTTTATCTTTGAACCACCCCCACCTTCACTTCGTTTAGAAGAGGGGGATTCCGGTTCTGGTGCAAAAACTTCAAGGTAATTGCAAGTAATCTCAATATCTTGGACATACTGATACTATTACTCTAAAAAGGTGTGTGATCGGTATGGAAAAGAAAAATTTATTCAAATGGAAACACTATCAGTCTGATATTATCTTATTAACGGTAAGATGGTACCTACGGTACAACCTAAGTTTTCGTGATTTAGTAGAAATGATGGAAGAACGGGGTTTGTCTATTGCTCATACAACAATTATGCGCTGGGTTCATCAATATGGACCTCAATTAGAAGAAAAAGTACGACATCATCTTAAATCAACAAATGACTCGTGGAGAGTCGATGAAACCTATATTAAAGTAAAAGGTCAATGGATGTACTTATATCGTGCAGTTGATTCAGAGGGTCATACAATTGATTTTTATCTAAGTAAATCAAGAGATAAACAAGCAGCCAAGCGCTTTTTCAAGAAAACCTTGGCTTTTTCGTATGTTTCTAAGCCTCGCGTGATAACAGTCGATAAGAACCCTGCCTATCCTGTAGCGATTCAAGAGTTGAAAGAAGAGAAACATATGCCTGAAGGCATACAACTAAGGCAAGTTAAATATCTCAATAATATAGTGGAACAAAACCACCGGTTTATTAAAAGACGAGTTCGTTCTATGTTAGGATTAAAGTCATTTAAAACAGCAATCTCAATATTGAGTGGTGTTGAAGCCATGCATATGATAAAAAAAGAACAGGTTGATTTACCGGATCAGTCTGTTCAAAATCAGAAAGAATTCATCCATCAATTGTTTGGGCTGACAGCATAAAATACAATTCCGCTCGAAATATATGCGCTATATTCTCTTGTATTTTATCTTTGCACCAGAACCCATTTAATAACTACTATAGCGCCATGCTTATTATTTTAAGGAAAGGTAGAGAGGTAACAATTCGGTTACAATATATCCACACTCTCTTTAATACGTGTTAAACTAACTTAGACTCCAGTGGATTGGAGATCTCTTATACTATCTGTATGTTTCAATTCTGAGCCCCCTTATTTTCTTATAAGGGGGCTCACTTTATTAATCTTATGTTGGTAGGGTTGTACTAATATGTTGGAATACAAACTCCACATATGTATTCACTCCTAGTGTAAAATGACAATAAAGCTATTTAATTTTAAAAGCTCAAACAAGCATAACCCCGTTCTAAATTTAGGACGGGGTTAAAAATAAAGTTGTTTAATTTTTGATGTAAGATATTTCACTACACTAAAAAATATAACAATAAAGTCGTTTAAAAATCTAAGTTTTATTCCACAATAGCGCCCGATTGTTGAATAGAGAAAATAGTTGTTAAATATGCGCATATTTAACAACTATTTTCTCTATTTCATGTCGTGAGTTTTCATTTTATCCAATTCTTTTTGTATCTTCTTATGAAAGTACTTTCTACCTAGATTCCATTCTATACATAAGAAAAACATCCCTAATAATAGATAAAGGATAAAACCAATAGTACTTTCAATACGATTCGTTATAAACAACCATGTCAGAAATACAATATGTGCTACTGGTAAAATTGCCCCCCAATAGATATTGTTTCTACTTGATAAGAAAAATTGAACAGCTAAAATACCAGCATAAATAAGAACCATTATTCCCCATCTCTTTCTTGTTTATATTTTTCAATAATCAATTTTGCATCCTCTACACTTATGCGATCATCAATCGACAGGCTCTTGATAAATTTAATAAATTCCTCGTTTTCTACGGCATCATTCATTTTTATTTTATCGATTAATCGATCAAGTTTAAGTCTTACTGTTGGGTATGATACCTCATAAACCTTTGCAATCTCTTTTAAAGAACCCGAATGAAGTACTAAGTTTTTAACAAACTCTAAATCCTCATTTTCCAAGGCTAAAATCCAGTTTGGAATATTGTTAATATCCACAGCTTTGCCCTCCGTTTACTTTTATTAATATTACTTTAACATATTTTTAAATAATATTAAACTAATGTTAAGTTTTATTAAGAATAATCTTTATAATTTATTTAATTTGTTTAATTGATTATAAAATAAAAAGAACCCATTTGAATTAAGTTACTCAAGTGGGTATTGCTTCACATTCTGGCCCTTTAGTGGAGTAACTTTATCGCTACTCAACAATTCCTTAATCCGCCTTTCAGTTCAGATCATCTTTTCACTCTTCACTATAAAAACACCCCTTTAGATAAACCGATTCAAAGGGGAAAAACATCGCAACTTTTTATAAACACCGTAACTTTATTTAAAAGCAACACCCTTGACTCTCCATTATCTGAAGGTATTAAGTTGGACCAAAGAAATTCATTAAAAGAAAAAATAATTGAATAGTAAACGTAAAATACAAAAAAATAAAAAGCAACCAGAATATTATTACTCTGATTGCTTTTTTCATTAGTTAAAGTTTATATAGCCTTTTTCTTTTAAACTCAAAAATCTATTATCTCCTATGATAACGTGATCTAACAAAGAAATGCCGAGAATACTTCCACCTTTCGCCAATCTTTTGGTTACTTCCACATCTTCCATTGATGGTTCAGGCACTTATCAATAGTAATGTGTATCAAATATTATAAAATCAATTACTTTACTTTAACTACATGTCTTTAAAGAGACTCAAATTTGGTGGTAGTTAACTTAAATGTCGATTTAAAACAAAGTTCTAACGTTTTGAAGAAAGTTTAACCGAATTAATCAAACTTTTTTATAAAATCTCATAGTTAGTTAGAAAGATTAACTCCATTTTGATCAATCTTTTTTCAAAATGGAGCTTTTGTATTTGCTATTAAATAAAGGTTGTGGAGGTTAAAATTATTTAACTTATAATGTAAGATATTTCAACGTACTTAAAAAGTGCTTACTGTTATTCATATTAATTTGTGAATGTTAGATGCTCTACTTTTTCTGGTATCAAGAAAGGACTCTTGAAATTATAGACTTGAATCGTATCTTTTTTATATTCATTCTTTTTTATGAAAAGTTTCAAAAACTCGAAATTATGCGTAGAGAATATTAATTGTTTTTTCACGGATCCTAAAACATCGCAAATTGAGAACTGATTAATATCATCCATATTTTGAATAGGATCATCTATAGCAATGAAATCTAACTCATGTATTTTCTGAGAATCGTTCATTCCTAAGAAGATAGAAATTGCTAATACATTTAATTGACCTGAGCTAAGTACATTCTTGGGAGTTGTTATATCCCCTTCATCATCATGTTCATCAAAGATTACTTTTACAAACAATTTCTCACCTTCTCCCTCAAACTTTATTGAACTTCGGGTTGGAAGAGGATTTAAATATCTAAAGTACTTTTGAATCGGAGAATAATACTGATTAAGATAATCTTTAGCATTGTTCCCGAAATCTCCAAAAACATTTTCTATATAATTGGATAATGATGTTGTAGTCTTATTTAAATTAGTAACTTTTTCATTAAGTTTAGAGCGTTCCATCTTTAATTGGATAATTTGTTCTTCAACATGATTATTATGTACAATTATTTCCAAGTCCGTTTCTAAACTAGATACTAACTTCAAAGTATTATCTATATTTTTTATATTGCTCTCTATTTTTTCTATGATTTTCACAAAAGGTAAATTTAAATGCTCATCAGAGATTTTTTTAACGTATTCTTGAACTTCACTTTCTAGATTTTGTATTATTTCTTCCTTACTTATTCGTTGTTTAAGCTTTTTAATCCTCAATTCTATTCTTTTATCTGCTCTAATTAAACAATCTAGTCTGTTACTAATTTTCTCTTCAGTCATGAATGTAGTATTTCCTATTTCTGGTTTATCTTCCTGCTTTAGTTTTTCTAATTCTAAAAGTAAAGCAACTACATCGTTTAACTTTTCAATATTTTCATTGTTTGATGAATTAATAGCTTTAACATCTTTTAAATCCTTTTCCATAAGGCTTGAATCAAAGAGTTTATTTGCTTCAGTACTTTCTATTTCTTTTTTAGCCCTTTTGTAATTCCAAGTCAAGACGTCCATTTCATCATTTATCTTTTTTATCTTAATATCCAAAAGTACTATATTTTCCCGCAGATTATTTTTAAGTGCAAGTAGTTTATCAGCATATGATGAAGATACATTAATCTTTTCTTTTAACAAATTAATATTCTTATCGATCGAACTTAATAAGCCCTCTTCCTCAAATTTAGAGGAACACACAGGACATATTTCATTTTGTTCATTACTCTCTACGAATTCATTTATTTCCTTTATATTATTTAGTAAATTTACAAGAATCCCATCTTCTGTTTCGACTATTTTTTTATCTATATTTGATAAAATTTCATTTCTTTTCTTTTTGAAATTTTCTAGTTTTGTTAATTTCTCACTTAACTTTTTATGTTCATTTGAATAGTTAGTAACAGTTACCTTGTTATTTTTATAATTATTAAAATTATTTAATATAAATTGATAATTAATATTTAACTGTTTCTTATCTTTAATGACGGACTTTATTAGTTCTATATCTACAGGATACGGTTGTGATTCTTGTAGTTTTTGATTGATTTCATTAATTTTATTTGAAAGCTGATTATAACTCGAGATGTCCTTTTTAATCCTATTTAGCTCTAGAAGTTTATTTTCTGCCTTACTCTTTAAACTTTTATATGATTCTAATGTATGATTATGCATCTCCTCGATAGCATTTAACTCACCAATTTTAGATTTCACCTGTTCTAGGTCAAAAAACTCCTCATTAAATTTATTGCACAATTTTAATTGGTCGTCAGCTTTTAATTTTTTAGTGAATTCCTTGTCTCTAATTTGTACTAAGTGTTTTTTTATTTCTTTAACATTATCTTTTATATTTATAGATAATGTATTTAAATTAGTATTTATCTTGTAAATATCAACTTGTCTTTTTGTTTCTTGTTTACTTAAGATCGACTTATCCTTCTCTTCCAAATCTTCACTTAACTTTTTGTTTTTACTTTCTAATGCTGAATGAATTTTCTTCATGTTATCTGAGAGTTTTAACATTGGCTTAAAACCCATTATATTTGCTATTGAACGAAAAGTCTCAACTGCATCTTCACTAGAAACAAATTCTGTTACTTGATCTTGAGAGAGAATATATGTCTGCTTCATTAATTTTCCAAACATATTTTTATTAGTCCCATTATTTTGCTGGAATATTCCACTTAGGAATTCGTCTGCTTTTTCCTTACTATTAATTGGTTTTCCATCTAAATTTCTTAATGTCTTATTATTTGAATCTGTTATTTTTACTGATGTGTTCCCAAAGACCTTATCTTTACAATTAAATTTCCTGATTAACTTTAAACCATTGAACTCCATTGTAATGCAGCATTCTATATCATTTTCTCCACTAGTTAATACATATCTATTTATTAAGTCTTTTTTAAATTTTTCACTTTCGCCTTCATCATTAAATCTGCTTATTGTACCTGAAATGCACCATTCAATTGCATCAAAAAATGAACTCTTTCCGAATCCGTTATCTCCATAAAAAATAGTAATATCCTTGGATAAATCGAAGTGATGTTCTCCAACATAATTCCGGAAATTTTTTATAACTACTTTATCAATCTTCATTATATTATTTCTCCTCGTTTATAATTTCTTGGATTATATCGTTCACTTTCTGATTCGTAAATTTTGTTTCCAATCCATTATTCTTTCTTACTAGTTCTAATATATTTGATACCTCTTTATCTTCCTCAGCTGTAGTAAATTCAACCTGAAAATCACGGCTACCTCGTGATTTATCAAAAAGTGGTATTCTGTCAAAGTCTTTTATACTTTTGACCACATATTTTCTTAAACCCTTAGTTTCCTTTTCTAATAGATATGTAAAATCTTTAGATACAGAATCATTCACACATACTAAATAATACGAATTCCATACATTATAATTTAAATAAAACAATCGTTCCCTTAACCTTATTGATTCTTCTCTTATGAACTCCTCTTTAGGATTAGAAAAATACTTCACTAATATATTAAACTTTGAATTTGAATATAAAACACAACCAATAGAGTCAATTTCTTCAATTTCCTCTTTATTCATTTTAAATCCTAGCTCTTCCAATTCATTATGTGTCCTATTAAAAATATTCATTTTATATCTCCAATCCTACTCCAAATGGTCAATATCTCATTATTGAATTCGTTAAACTCATCTAATGACAAGTGTTCATACCATTCATCCTCAAGAACTTTACCCGGAATTATAACTGTAGGTAATGAAACTCTATTTATATCTGAAGAGTAATCTAATCCATCTACTTCTTCAATTGGTATTTTAGTCATTAGATCATGGGGTTTTGCTTCTTTAAATTTTCCATCCCTATAATTTAATAACACTATCTTAAGTTCTTTATCTAAAAGAAATAGATGTTCTTTTTCATCTGCTCTTTCCATAATTAAATTTAATTTCATTGAAGAATCATTAAAATTTCGTGTTTTCCCAGAATTCAGCAAAGTTATTATTTCTTTCTTCTCTCCTGACCTCTTCTTAGTTAATAAGAATTTCGTATCGCCAAATTCTAAAGTTTCCTCATAGATAATATTCAGTAAAATTATGATTGTAATTAACTCTCTTAAGGTAGTCTCCCTAGTAATTTGATTTGTATTATAATAAATTCGTGTCCTGTTTGTACCCTCTACATATCTATTAAACACATCCCTAATATTCCCATTATCACTCAACCATTTTTGAAGGTACTCTCTGTATGTAAAAGCATGATCTTCTAATTGTGCATAAATCTTAACATCTTCAATCTCATCTAGATATGAACCAAATACTCTTTCAATGACTTTTTTATTACCATGTTCCTCATTCATTTCCTCAATATTTTTGAGACAACTCTCTTTAATTTCATTTAAAATATCATCTAGTTCACTTTTAGTAACCTTCAAATAATTCACATCACCATCTACTTTACATTTAGAACAAATTATACCTACTAATAAAAGGATATCTTTAACCTCTAAAGCAATATTTTTTGATTTGAAATCCTTAAAGATTCTTTTGCTAAGCTCCATAATTAGGTCATTTATATAACGGTTAATATCTACCATATAAGATCCAGTTTTCAAATGAAATCTCGACAATAATTCCTCAACTGTTTCACCGCATAAACTTTCATAATTTATTTCCTCTAATTTTGAATTATGCGTGTTATTTTTAATTGCTTTAACTAGAGAATCTTTTGAATTTGTTACTTTATCAAAATTTTCATTGTCAGTATAGTAATCAAAGTTATAGTTATCTGTTTTGACAACATGATAACTTGTATATATTTGAAATTGTGTTTTATATCCATCTTCCTTTTTAAAATATTGGGCTTTTGATAGTAATTTATCCACCCAAGAATCCTTTAACCTTACGGTTTTCTTTGTTCCTTCAATTTTCTTCGTACTACCTAGATACATTTTTGAAACATCGCTTGGATTTTGAGAACTATATTTACTAGTTTTAGCTTGAATAAACCTGATTATTTTCTCCCTTTCATTACCAACCACAATATCATCATGTAGTTCAAAGGCTACAAAATCCCATTTACCATCTAATAACTCTATAAAATATTCGATTGTAACAAGAAATTGATAAAAAAAACCTGAAATAGCAGTGAGCCCTCCTACTTCATCTGGTTTTAGTGTCATTAAATAATTCATAATATCAGTATCTTTTTTTGAAATTATATTCTCATTTAGAAACTCTATTTTTTCTTGATCATTTGGATATTCTGAAGAAAAACAATTCAACAACTTTATTTTTTCCAAACCAATTCACCTATTTTCAATATATTACTTAATTACTGTTAAATTCATAAATAATTATCTAGATTGTCAGTCCTCATATTTTACCATATTTAGCTAAAAAATTTAGTTTTATAAAGGTCATATTTCTGTAAAGTAACAATAAGGTGACTTAATTTTATTACCCCAAACACGCATAATTCCAGTCTTAGTATGTACGACGAGGTTGTTATGCGTTGTTTGTTTTTCGATTTAAAATACTTCACCAAGCTTAATTTATATTAATAAAGCCGTTTAAATCTAAAGGTTATTCACCAATTGCGTCTTTTAACATTAACATTCTTCAACAATCTGGCCCGATTGCTGAATAAGAAAAAATCCTGCACATCAACACAGGATTTTGATCAAACTTTTTTACATATTATCAATCTTTATTTTAAACGATCAGACTTTTTTATAAATTATCAAACTTTGTTTTAAAGCCACACCAAAACGAGTTCTTTTTTCTATTTATAAAATAATACGGTTCTGGATTCTTTTACGCTAATTAATTATAACTATATGCAGTTATTTACCTTATTTACTTCTTTGTAAAAAAACTCTACAACCCCCCTTCAAAAGGTACACCTTTTGAAGGGGGTAGATATCTATGAAAAACATTGCTTCAAAACATTAAAAACTTCATATTTGAAGTACTTCTATAAAATAAATACCTTTTGAAGCGGTTATGAAACTCGTGAGAAAATACTTCTAGATGAACAAGCTAAAATAGCTCATGCACGAGAAGAAGAATTAGAAGAAGGTATTAAACAAGGAAAAATCCAATTAATTCGTGGTATGCATAAAAATGGAATGCCATTAGAAGATATTGCAAAATTCACTGGTCTCAGTACAGAAGAAATACGAAAATTACTATTATAATTATATATCATGGCAAAAGATCGTAAGCGAAAACAGGCTTCTAATGATATTTGCCCTTTTGTAATAGAAATGCTTTTTAGAATGTATTTATTAGCAATCTGGCTCTCATCAATACCATATAAGAAGTGATATGACTCTTCACCTTTTACTTTGCCAAATCGCTTTATTAGAAGCTCTTTAGGTGTTTTTGCAACATCCTTCAAGGAAAATAGTCCCATTCCATGCAACACCTCTTCAGTAGCCGTTCCGATTCCCCATAACTTTTTAGAAACATCCTCGTATGTCCACATAGCAATCCTAGAGTTTGAATGTTTACTTTCCACGTCTAGAGCAATTTTTGAAAGAAACAAATTCGGTCCAATTCCAATAGATGCGGTTATGCCAGTTGTATCATATATTTCTCTTTGAATCCTTTTAGCAATTACAATTGGATCCTGTCCGGAAAGATGAGCTGTTTGTGGCATGTCTAGAAAGCACTCATCTATTGATTAAAAATGTAGATTCTCTAACGCTACATACTTCGTGTAAATTTCTGTGATTTGATTTGAAATTTCAACATATCTTCTCATTGTTGCATTTACGACAATTATATTTGTATCTCTTGGTATTTTGTATAATCTGGTTGCTGTGGAAATACCTAATTTTTCAAGTTTAGGAGTCGCAGCCAACATAATAGATCGATTTCTATTCACATCACCAACGACAGCTAATTTTACTTTTAGTGGATCTAAACCTCTCATAACGCATGCACAACTGGCAAAAAGTGAACAAATGTCTATGCAGAAAATCAATCGATTCATGCATTTCGAGTTATCAAACATCGCTTCACCCTCCCAAAACAGAACGTTTATTCTCGTTATAAACCTATTGTTTTGCGTTATATAACCATTTAGAAAATATTTTTTTATTATCATTATGGTACGTGAAATTATATACATATATTTCTTCAATATTCGACCACTGAACAATATAGTATCTCTTAATTTATTAAACTCGTTTTCATTACTCCATAAATTAAGAAAAGCCTAAACCCTTGTGTACCAATGGATTTAAGCTTTTTATTTTGTAAGAATGCACTTTGCAACAAGTTGCCATTAGGATAGTGTATCAGCAACTTGTAGCTATTACTATGAATGCTAGATTCCTCAAAATTATTCCATATTTTTTGATTTTCTTTATATTATTCTATGCTTTGTTTCAAATTATAATTCCATATTTATGAACAAAGGTTTAGTTTTATGGAATATTGTACAAGCTATAAGTACGATATTCTTTATTTAGGAGGGATTCCTTATGTTTGGTCTAGGAAAAAAAAGAACTCCATTTGGTGACTATTTAGATCGTAGAGGAATTAAACAACAGTGGTTAGTGCAAAAAACTGGATTAAGTAAATCATTAATAAGTGATTTAGCGAATAAAAAGGATCGTGTTCCCACTTTAACATCCGCAACTAAAATCATTAAAACACTAAGAAAATTTGATAACCGCATTGATTATCATGATTTTTGGGATATCAATATTTAAGATTCCTAAAATATGTGGTCCATCACGAACGTTCTCATAAACACATTTTGTTTTGCAGCATATTGTTCTAATTTGGATTGCCGATAGTCTGATAATGTGAAAAAGATAATTACCGGAACAATAGCATTCTGTCTTTTATAGATATCTGTTATATGGCCATATAACTGTATTTTATGTTCATTTGCCTTCATATGTTGCATACGATCTATTTCAACAAAATGGGGTACATTATCCTCAAAATACGTTGCGTCAGGAATAATCTGATACCGTTGACCATTGATTGAAAAATCGATAGATCTTTCTGTTTTCCATTCTGGAAATCCAAGCCACATCCAACTCTCGTTTCGCATTAATATGTGCTGTAATTGACTACTTTTCTTTACTTCTTTTGTAATACCTAATAAATCCCGTCCCTTTTTATTTAAATAATATACGTGTTCACGAGCCATTTTTGTAATGTGACAATACGGGTGCATATCCTTTAATACACGATTTGCATTTCGAATACTCCCTAGACAGTGGATGGCTTGTAATTGCCTCCTAGTTAAAAAATCCAGCTTACTCAAAGTGGATAAAATCTCGATTTGTCTCGCTTTCTGTTTGAGTGTTTGATGCCTCATTTTGCTTCACCACCTTATATTTCTTTAGCAACTCCCACATGTCTGTATCCTTTAAAAAAGGTACCTGGATTTCTTCTGTACGATCTGTCTTAAATAACGCCCGCCCAGGAAGGGAAGGTAGATCTTCAAGACCTGGTTCATCTAAAGCAACTTGTGAAGCGACCGCCGTTGGTAATCGAAAGCCTATTTTCGCATCAGCATTTTGTTTAATTTGTCTCGGTAATGTATCAGAAGTAGGATATTGCGTACAAAATATGAGCCGGAATCCTAAACCACCTCCGATTCTTGCGATTTCAGATAACATCTCCTGGCACAAAAATAATACATCACGTTGTTTTTTAGGTAATCCTTGTGTGGGACAAAGATTTGCTCCTTCATCTACTATGATGAAACATCGCTCTTTTATGGATGTATCTATGATATTAGTAAAGTAGGACTTCTTCATTACTTCAATTTGTTTAACCATTTTCTCACGTACTTTAGCCAACATTTCTAACGCCTGTTCCGGATTTTCAGCTACTTCTACAACTTGGGATAGCTCTTTGTAAGGACTAAATTCTAGCCCTTCTTTCAGATCGATAATAAAAAAATTTACGTGTTGCGATTGTTGCAAAATTAAACTAGTCATCACATTTTTTAAGAATACTGTCTTTCCAAAACGAGTCATTCCACTTACACACATATGCGGTGTTTTCTGAAAGTCATGATATACATATTTATCTAACGCTTTCCCCACCATAACGCTCCATGTATGCTCTTTTAATAGATCCTTAGACCAATTCCACATTTCAGGTATTTGTTGGCTAAATACTCGAATATGAAGCTCTCTTTGGTGAAACGATATTTTAACAGGTTTATATAGGCCTTCTTCTAATACTTCAGCTAACTTTTGGATAAGTTGACTAGGTACACCAAGTGGTAACTTGTAAACATAATTCATACTTATATCATCTTTAATTTCTTTTATAAAAATGGGGTATTGTAATTCACCTTTATGTTGAACACATATCTTTGTAATTTCAAAAAACGTTGCAATTTTTTTCTTATCACTCATTCCGTTACTTTGATAAAAATAAGCGACAGTTATAAAGGTTGCTGGGATTAATAAAAGTGACAACATTCCCTCCATACCTCCTTAAGGTAGTTGAGCCTGTATGGAAGCTTAGAAAAAGTGATTTATGATGCGCTATTATAATCACCTTCAACTACCAGATGTAATACTAACGCAGAAACACATCTAGTATATCCATTAGAACGTACCAAACACTCCCAATCAACAAGCATTTAAGACCCGCACGTAGCAACCAACCTGGAAGATAAAGACCTTTCTTCTTCAGCAATTTTATTACTAAAACTGAAGCTCCGGTCACGCCATATACAATCCCTAGCTCTCCAATGATTGTCATGTTTATCTCATCCTTTCGGTTTGATAGATAAATTGCCCTTCCGATCTCTATAAAGTTGATACTCATCCAATAGCTCATTCCATGACAATGCATGTTCTTCGCCGTATAACTCCTCCTCAATTTTTTGACTTAAATAATAGTAACCTCGGTATTGTTGGTCCAGGTATACTTCGTGACGTAACATATGATCTTGTATAGCGCATATGTTTTCTTCATTTTTATTAGCTTTGTACATTTGATTCAATGTTCGAGAAGAATACAGATAAGGTGTACTATGCAGCATTTGATATTGACTCATATGTCTTCACCATCCATATAGATTTCTAGATACACTAAATACATATGATAATGATACGGATTTTCGAATTTGTCCCTAAAAAAATACGTCATTCCTATTTTGGAATGACGTTCGACAAAAATCTTAAATTCTTTGAAACTGTACTAATAACAAGAGAACCACCCTTTCTTCACGCCGTTGCAAGCAGAAAAAGAGTGGTTTTTGTAAAAATAAATGATACTTGATAGCCACCACCTGACGGTAGCAGTTATCAAAAGAGGAGCACGTGTTGGTAGCATGTTGCTCTCTTTTTTATTGTATGATTTTTTTAAGTGGTTCGAAAGTAAAATTAAAAATTGTAAATTAATCTTTTCAGTTATGTTAGTAACAATGTAATTGAAGATTAGTTAATAAAATCTAATATAAATATATATCTTATATATATTAAAAATATAAAGATAAAACTTATATAGGACTGGCAAATGTACGTGTATCCTTACTGTAACATAGACTTTTAACATCTCATAGCGTAAAAAATCATAAATAGTAGAATCTAACAATGGAAAATTAGGTATTATTATGATTTAAAATCTACAAATAATCATAAATAGAATTTAGTATTCCTACATAAAAAATGAAACAATTTGATACATTATTAAACATATTTATTCAATCATAAAATTTCATATGAATTCAATGAATCTCCACAATCTTATTGTAGTTACCCACAAAAGATTCACATTATGTGTTATTTAATCAACATAATCCGAATTTAGCACATAACTCACATTAATATTGATGATTTTTGATAGATGAAGGCATATAAGCCATTTATATCAATGATAATGGTACTAAATTATTCACATTATGTGTTATTTATCTACTTATCCACGAAATTTAATTTTTTTCTTATGATTTCTTGTAGATATTTGAATGTATATAGCCAGCTTATAACATGTTTTTATGGAAATATGTGTGGAAATTGAGATAGGTACCATACTATTTTTGTATATGATTGCATAAAAAAAGACTCTATTTTGAATAGAATCGAGTAAAGTTACTTATTGTGAAGAATGAGTAAAATTCTTTTAAATAAACGTATCAACACGAATAGCCCTCTATCTTGAATTTTTTTCAAAAATAGAGAGCTGATTATGATTAGTTTGTTTTCATTGCTGTCAGTACTTGCTCAGCTGTTGTTACTGGGATACCAGCGCGTATTAACTGTTCAAAGGCACGCATAAATGTAATTAAATTAAATTTATCTGGTACTTCAATAACGCGAAGCTTTTCTTTCGGTAATCTATCTATCTTCTCAATGAACAATTCCCGAACATCACTAGGAATAGAGCGCTCTTTATGTCCTCTTACCTTTAAGAGTTCACGTATTTCTATTTCTAAAGCCATATAAGCGTTTAGGTTTGTACCTTGTTCATAAGCGTACTTTCTAAACAACGTTTCTTCTTGATACTTTAGATAGTTGCGGTGATATGATTCCTCTGTAACAGGTACAGCAAATTTGTAATTTAGTAATTCATACGTTTTGCGGAACAACTTTTTGATGTTTCGCAGAGAGTACATAGAGAAATGCAATCCGAAATCAAATACAGCTTGTTCTTTTTGTTCTTTTGGAACATGTTGTGTAATCAGAGGATAAATACCCTCTTTAGCTGCGGTATCAAGAATTTGATATTGTGATGTTTGATTTAATAATTTTTTCAGTGTATATACTAATTTGCTTGGATATTCTTCATTACAATCTATCATGTCACGTAAGCTATGAATTACGCTTCGAATTTGTCGATGGCATGTATATTTAAGTACATGGATAAACTTGTTCATGTCTTGTGTAAATTCACCAATATTCATTTCTTGTAGTACGGATTCGATAAAACGAGCTTTACGAGCATAAGTAAGCTTTGGTGTGAATGGATCGCGATACTGTACTTCTCCTGTTTCTTTTGCACATAAGAAATCCGTATGTAAGGATAGATATAGAGTCGTATATCTTTTTTTATTCTTAACCCCTTTTTGTAATTTACAAATTTTGAATAGTGGAGTCCCTGTACATGGTAATGCAGTTGTTAATTCTGTCATAACTGCACGGATTTGATGTGGATATTTTTTATGTAAAAAGCGGTACATCCCACCAAAATGAGTTTTATTCCCTTTTTCATCTTGTTTGTCTAAAGAACGTTTTAGTGTAGTTTCACTGTGCTGTTGCATAGCAATATCTAAGAATAGTTTCTTAGATGCAACTGATAGCTCAAAGAAAGCTTTCGTAAATACCACCGGGCTAATATAAACATATGCATTGGCCTTTTCAGTTTCTTCATTCATAAAATGAGTTAATTTAATTGTATATCGACCATCTAATTCATTTTCAATCGTAATAATGTTATGTATACTTAATTTTTTTAATGCAATATAGAATTGAGAATGCTGTATGTAAGCAAATTCTTCTTTATATAGTTTGTAATCTTCCCACATCATATGTATTGTTACATTTGGAATGACTCCATTCGTGTAACATTTTTTATGTAGATATAAGAAGACTTCCAAATCTGCGTTTGTAATGCCATATAATTTATGCTTTCTTCCCATTGTTTCCGAAATAGCAGATAGTGTACGACGTGAAAAAGATGGTTTAGCCTGTGCTACGAAGCCATCCACATCGGCAATACGCTCCTCATATGTCATATGATCAACAATATCCTCAAGGTATGTATCTTTATAGCTGTAGTATTTTTCTTCGAAAGTTTCAACAAGTTTTTGCCAAGACTTCAGTGTTACTAAAACTGCATTTGTAGATTGTCCATTTAGACTACGTTGATTACGAATAATAAATGATTTTCCCATCTTTTTCACCTCCTACCTATAAATCCCGAAATAAATGCCAAAAAACTATAAAATATATCAATTTTGATTATACCAAATCGAAATTTGCTGAAATGCGTCCCTTTAAGAGAAAAAACAAAAAGATGAAACGCCCTTTAATCCCTTGTGTATCAAGGGGTTTCAGGTTTCTCGAAAATTTTTTTATGGACATGATATGGCTATGGATTTTCATATTGGTAGAAAAGAAGGGGAATAGCAACAAAAACCGTGTAAACATGATTAAATCAACAGTTATATCGATTTTTAAAAAAATAAAAGGGACATGATATGGCTATGGATTTTCATCTTTATAATTGTGAATTAAACAGATGAAACCCTTTAAACAGTGATGTTAATGGGTTTTATCTGTAATTTTATAATTACAAAAGGAACATGAAGTGGCTAGGCTAGTTTTCATGTTTGGATAAAAAAGGGGACATCATACAGCTATGGATTTTCATGTTGCATAAATACATGAAAATAGGGTTATAAACATGTAAAGCCTTAATATAAAAAGGTTTATGGGGGGTTCTTCTGAAAAAAAGGGACATCATATAGCTATAAATTTTCATAACGAATTGTATAGGTGTAGTAGAAAAGCTTATATATCAAGCTTTAAGCATTTTTAGAAAAAAATTTCGAGTTAGTAAAAAGAGTTACATAATGTCATTTTTGTTTCATGTTTTGATGGAAAGGGACATGATATGGCTATAAATTTTCATTTTGATGAATTTGGGGTGTTCGAAGTAACATTAATATTTTAATTCTTACATTTTTTTACTTTTACTTCTCTTTTAACGAACTTCAGTCAGAATTCTCCTTCCTCTAAGCGCAGCGTAGGTGGGAGATGAATGGCCCGGCCTAACAAAAGTACTTCTGAGTGGTAAAGCATCGTAAAATTTGTTTATAATAGAGTTATTAGAACAAACATTCGGAGGTGACGACATAATGAAATTGAACTACAGGTTTGAAATCTATCCTACAATAGAACAACAACATACACTAGAGAGATGGATTTCCATTTGTCGTCAGCAATATAACTCCGCTTTGCTAGATAAACAACGATATTATAAACAAAACAAAAAAGACTTAACACGGTATGAATTACAAAATCAGCAAAAACTTGATAAAAAGATATATCATTTCTTAAATGAGGTTCCTTCGCAACCTTTTCAGGAAGTGTTTGCGCGCTTGGAAAAAGCCTATAAAAAGTTCTTTAAAAAGGATGCTGGCTATCCAAAAATGAAAAGTTTTAAAGAATATCGTTCTATTACTCTTACTCAATTTAGTATGTTCAAATATAAAAAGAAGGATGGTTCCTTGGGGACAAGCCGTCGTATGTGTTCTCTCACAAAAGGCGGTAAACTTCTTATCTCGAAATTAGGGGTCATTGATATCAAATGGCACCGTAAATTAGATGGCCGCGTTAAACAAGTTGTCATAAAACATCAAGGAAACCGTTGGTTTGCGACTTTTTGTGTTGAAAAACACGTAAACCAAGATTCTATTTGTGATGCAAATAAAACAACTGGTATTGATGTAGGCATCAAAAAATTTGCGGTTCTATCTAATGGAGAAGAAGTTCAGAATCCTACGTTCTTACGCAAAGAAGAGCGTAAATTAAAACGTGCGCAACGTAAACATTCAAAAATGAAAAAAGGTTCGAAGAACTGGTGCAAGCAAGTAGACAAATTACAACAAATTCATACGAAGATAGCGAATCAACGTAAGGATTTCTTGCACAAACTAAGCTTCCGATTAGCCAACAGCTATGGTGTAATTTGTATAGAAGACCTAAAAATCAAAAATATGGTACGTAACCGTCACCTAGCAAAATCCATCCACGATGCAGGTTGGGGGATGTTCCGTACATTCCTCTCCTACAAGGCAAAACGAAATGGTGGATGTTTGGTAATGGTAAAACCGCACTACACGTCACAAAAATGTTCGAATTGCGGGGAAACAGTTAAGAAATCGCTTTCTGTTCGTACGCACGTATGCAAACAATGTGGTACTGTACTGGATCGTGACCACAATGCAGCGATTAACATTGAAAAAGCCGGCTTAACGCAAATTGCGTATCAGCCAACATATTAAATGTACATAACATCTATATAACTGTAGGGCAAGGTCTTGTCCGAACAGTATAATCTACGCCTGTGGAGAGCGTGTAAGACCGAATCTCGTAAGAGATAGGCAATGCTTGTAGAATCAGGAAGCCCCACTTCAAGCGGTGATAATCGGTAAGTGGTGGGTAGTTCACAGCTACAGTAACTATGTTTTTAAGGTGAAATTAGAGCGAGATAAATAAAATGTCGAAAATATAAGAATTTTTTGTTTTTTTGTTGATTTATGTTATTTTTAATGTTAAACTCATAATAACAAAGAAAGAGTAAACGAAAACCCTTAGTGAATAAATTATCAGAATTTTCATTCTTTTATCGGTTTACTCCATGTGATTTACACGTTTGTGTATTGCTTTTCCACTCTTTCTTTGTTCTTCCTTATAAAAGAAAACAATCTGTTTTTATCCTAGTTGTTTTCTCTTGTAAAGATTTAATTTGTTTTTTTATACAGTTGGAACTACTATTTTAAAAATTATTGTTGTTTAGGGGGGATAGCTAATAGTTTGGACATGTAATGAAGAGTTTTTATTACAATGGAGTGGATCCAGAAAGAGGTGAAAAATAAGAAATTTGGATGTTAGTTTTTTAATTTTAGAAAAGGAAGAATAAAAATATAGTGGACATACAATTACAATAAAGGAATGCAGTATAGATCAGTATACTTGCATTCCTTTGCTATGAAATTGTATGGTGTTTGTTTAAGAAAGATAAGATATTATAAATTATGCTTTGTATTGTTATTTTAATCTATATATTTGCATATTACAAATAATATAAACTGTATTTATAAATAATATTACAGCCATTTCCGAACGAGAAAGCCCATCGCCTTTAGGCATGGGATGATAGTGAAGTTGGATACGGAGTACCATTAAAAATCGAAAGGTTTTTGGTACTTTAAATATCCAAAGTGTTGGTATCTTTTATTTTTCATCCTTTTTGTTGCAGTTAAATAAATAAACTGATACAGTATAACCATGATAAATGATTATAGAAGAACTAAAACAACCGTATCATTCATTAACTATCATTTTGTGTTTTGTCCACGATACAGAAGAAAGATTTTTCTAAACACAAAAGTAGAAGAACGTTTCAAAATGTTGGTTCAAGAAATATGTAACGGACTGGATATTGTTATTATCGCAATGGAATGTGATATAGACCACGTTCACTTGTTTTTAAATACAATGCCAACACTTAGTCCCGCCGATACAATGGCAAAAATTAAAGGGGTGACATCAAAGCGTTTGAGGGAAGAATTTCCTCACCTTATGCACTTGCCAAGTCTATGGACACGTTCCTATTTTGTTTCTACTGCTGGAGATTTATCAAGTGAGACAATAAAATATTATGTTGAAAATCAAAAAACACGGGGGTGAAACTTATGTCGCAAACCATAACAGTTCAAGTTAAATTGCTTCCAACAAAAGAACAAATCTGTTTATTGGAACAAAGTAGCCACGAATATATCAGAGCCATTAATGAACTTGTATCTGAAATGGTAGAGTTAAAGAAAAGCACTAAGAAAAGTACAAAAGATGTTCTCGCTAACCTACCAAGTGCGGTTAAGAATCAAGCGATTAAAGATGCGAAAAGTGTGTTTTCTACAAAGGTGAAAAAAAGTAAATACAAAATCGTTCCGATTTTAAAGAAACCCGTTTGCGTATGGAATAACCAAAATTATTCATTTAACTTCACACACATCTCGATTCCATTTATGGTGAATGGAAAATCAACTCGTTTAAAAATACGTGCTTTATTAGTAGATAAGAATAATCGTAACTATAATTTGTTAAAATACAAGTTAGGTACACTCCGAATCACAAAAAAATCTCACAAATGGATTGCTCAAATATCTATTACAATTCCTACAACCGAAAAGACAGGAACAAAGATAATGGGTGTCGATTTAGGGCTAAAAGTTCCCGCTGTTGCAGTAACAGACGGTGACAAGGTTCGTTTCTTCGGAAACGGAAGACGAAATAAATATATGAAACGTAAGTTTCGTAGTGTCCGCAAGCAGTTAGGAGAAGGTAAGCAATTGAATGCTATTCGCCAATATAATGATAAAGAACAAAGATGGATGAAAAACGAAGATCACAAAGTAAGTCGTAAAATTATTGATTTTGCAATATATAATAATATTTCTGTCATTCGATTAGAACAACTAAAGAATATTAGACAGACGGCAAGAACAAGCCGTAAAAACGAAAAAAATCTACATACTTGGTCATTTTATCGTTTAGCACAATTTGTCGAGTACAAAGCGACATTAGTTGGTATTAAGATCGAATATGTGAACCCTGCTTATACAAGTCAAACCTGTCCAAAATGTTCTGAAAAGAACAAGGCACAAGACAGAAAATACAATTGTATATGTGGGTTTGAGCAACATCGTGATATCGTTGGGGCGATGAATATTCGCTACGCAACTGTGATTGATGGTAACAGTCAATCAGCCTAAGCACCTATATGGTCTGGTTTAGGAGGGGCAATGAGATGCCCTCATCTTGAAGGCTGTTCAAAACAGAAATGGACTGCGAACGCTTAGTCATTCAAGAATCCCACCCGTTAATCCGTAAGGATTAGGGCTTGCGACTTCAGTCGTGGGAGTCTCAAAGAGTGGGCTATAAGTATGCAAAATAGAGCCCTTAACATGTTAACAGCGAAATGAAAGAATAGAATATTCCGACTTCGTTTCTAGTTTTATAAAAAGGAACATCATATAGCTAATTATTTTCAAGTTCAGATCAATAATAAATGTATATAAGGAGCCGAATTTATATGGAAGACGTTCTACAATTGTTTAGAGATGCACTATCAATAACGGAACAATTGTATAAACAAGATGAACAATTGTGGCATAAATGGGTTTCCTATTATGTTGAGGTTGAAGCAGATCAAAGTAAAATTGTGACTTCAGAATACCTTTCTCCGTCATTTTCAATGCTTGTACAGTGGCTAGAGCAACAACAAAGAAAAGGTGTTTCTCCTCTAGATATATATAGAAATATAGATGATTACAGATTAATCATCGATGAGACAATAGGTGTCTTTATTGAACAAGAGTTTCGTAAAAATCAGACAGTTAGTAATAAAGTGCATACAGCAACAAGTGAATCAGATGCGAACATATTGAATGAAAACTATTTAGAAGTAAATAACTCCGCGGTCTATTATAAGTTAAGAGATGGAATAGCTAAAAATCAATTTGAAGAAGATGAAAAAACACGGTTGAAATCTTATCCTATTGAAACAAAGGATAGTAATGGAGTGGCACAGCTTTCCTCTCATAAAGATGAAGATCTAAAGTTAACGAATATTGAAGAGACAGCAAGATGGAATACATTAGTAGATGGTGTAATGAGTAACATGGATGATCTAACTGCAGATTGTTTAGATACCATCACGATTCAATGGTTGAATGAAGCAAAATCGCCTGATGAATTTATTGATTTTTCATATGAACAAGTTTTAGAAATGTGCAGTATTTCAAAGGCTAAGGCAAATGGTGTCGAATATTATAGGGTAGAAGATAAAATTAAAGTTGCGAAGCGGATTGCGGCCCTAGCGAGTATTTTTATATATCTAAATGATGACAACGAAGTAGTCGTATTAAATGATCGCGCTGAAACAGGTAAGCATTATGAAGTAAAACGCGAGGTAATTAAAAGACTATTTGTATTAGATTCCGTAGTTCTATGGAGAGATAAAAACACAAACGAATACATGGGGATAGAATCGTGCCGAATCAAACCGGGAAGTTTCTTATCCGGATATCTATATGGATCTAATAGTACTACTGCACTATTATCAAAAAAGGCACTTGAATATAATAGTTATAGACACAAATATCATAAAAGATTAATTCGATATTTGACATGGCAATGGAGAATCCGTCAAATGTTTTCTAGCTTACAAAGACCTTATTCTATAGGTGGAGATAAAGGTTTGTTAGCAGTTATGGCTATAAACCAGAAACAAAAACCTAATCGTATCCGCGAACAATTAGAAAATGTTCTTAGTGATTTAGAAAAAGAAGAAGTAATTTCTCATTGGGAATATCATAATGGTTTAGAAGAAGAAAAACTGACAAAGAAGAATTGGTTTAAAAACTATTATTCACAGTTAGGAATAGTAATATTGCCACCCAAAGAACTAATTAGTTCAATGGAAAACTTAGCGAAAAAGAAAACAATTGATACAATACATGAGGAAAGTCAGCCAATAAAAATTGTAGAAAAACCATTAGATACGAATGAAAATGAACAAGTAATCAGAGAGAAAATAGAGTTTATGCATATGAAAAAGAATATAACTATGCGAGAACTTTCAATAGAGATAGGTATATCGCAGCCTACTCTTTCTAGATTCTATAATAAAAAAACAAAACGTCTCTCTAGTACGGCGAGAAGCAAATTGAATCAATGGTATAAAAGACAAATGATTATCGATAAAATGTAAGTTAAAGCTAAAAATTAGTATTAAAAAGAGTCCTAGAAATAGCATTCTTTTTAATGTAGTTATTGAATTTGCCTGTTTTAAAATACACTAATCAATATAGAAATATCCCTATTAAGAAATAGGGATATTTCTATATTGAAAAGGAGATTAGAGTAGTGCTATGTGGTATATGCAATAGAATCAGTAATGTATATTATTTCAGTAACTTATCCAAAGCGCCCTCCTATACCTTTATTTCTGTAACAAAAGCAACAGGATATAGAGATATCCACTTATAGAAATAGGGATATTTCTATATTAAAAAGGAGATTAGAGTAGTGTTATGTGGTATATGCAATAGAATCAGTAATGTATATTATGCCAGTAACTTATCCAAAGCGCCCTCCTATACCTTTATTTCTGTAACAAAAGCAACAGGATATAGAGATATCCACTTATAGAAATAGGGATATTTCTATATTAAAAAGGAGATTAGAGTAGTGTTATGTGGTATATGCAATAGAATCAGTAATGTATATTATGCCAGTAACTTATCCAAAGCGCTCTCCTATACCTTTATTTCTGTAACAAAAGCAACAGGATATAGAAATTTCCACTTATAGAAATAGGGATATTTCTATATTAAAAAGGAGATTAGAGTAGTGTTATGTGGTATATAAAATAGAATCAGTAATGTATATTATTCCAGCAACTTATCCAAAGTCCTCTCCTATACCTTCATTTCTGTAACAAAAGCAACAAGATATAGAAATATCCACTTATAGAAATAGGGATATTTCTATATTAAAAAGGAGATTAGAGTAGTGTTATGTGGTATATAAAATAGAATCAGTAATGTATATTATGCCAGTAACTTATCAAAAGCCCTCTCCTATACCTTCATTTCTGTAAAGTGAACTACCCGCCACTTAACGACCTAACGGACTGTCTGAAGTGGGGGCTTCTCGGTTAGTCGTTACTTTTGATAGCTAACGAATTAGTCCTTAGACAGCCGAGCTAACTCCCTTGTTCCAAAGGTTATTTTATTGCTATTTATGCTAACGCTAATAGACGTATTGCTTCATTTTTGATATTGATAGCTGCGTTATAATCTCTATCGATATTTACACCACATATACAAGAATATACTCGTTTAGACAATGATATATCTTTCACAATTCCACAATTGCTACATGTTTTTGTGGAAGGAAACCATTTATCTATTTTCACAAGTTGTTTGCCTTGTTCGTGTAGTTTATAAGCTAAGAAAGAAGTGAACATACCCCAACCATTATCAGCGACACTTTTTCCAAAATGAAGTGCTTGCGACATACCTTTCATGTTTAGGTCTTCAATAGCTACAACATCAAAATTAGCAGCTAACTTTTTAGACTTATGATGAAGGAAATTCTTACGTTGGTTTGCTATTTTCTCATGTAACTTAGCTACACGAATACGTTGTTTATTCCACCGTTCAGAACCTTTATTGCGCCTTGCTAATACTCGTTGTGCCTTTACTAATTGGTCCAACATGTTACGATAGAACTTAGGATAATTGGCTTTCTCATCCTCAGAACTAACGTATAATCCATCCATCGCAAAGTCTAACCCAACAACTGTTTCTACTTCTTTTTGTACAATCTCTTTTTCGTATTCAGTCAAGATGGACACATAGTATTTACCAGTAGGTGTCATAGAAATTGTACATGACTTGATCATATAATCTTGTGGTATCTCTCTATGTTGTTTGATACGTACCATTTTCAGTTTTGGCAATTTGATATGACCATTAAGCAACATAATATTTCCGTTTACTACATTCGTTGTATAAGACTTTCTGTCTTTTTTACTTTTGAATGTTGGGAACTCATTTTGACCACTAAAGAAATTCTTATAGGCAGTTTGCAAGTTTAGTTGAGCATTTGCCAAAGCTAATGAATCAACTTCTTTTAACCACTCAAATTCTACTTTGTATTTCGCTGGAGTTGGAAACTTTTGTTTCTTTAGTTGTTCCTTATCATCTTTGTATTTTTCGTACACTTCTTTCCGTTCAGCTAACATTCTGTTATACACGAAACGTACACAACCGAAGGTTTTACGCATAAGATATGCTTGTTCTTCTGTTGGATACAAACGGAATTTATAGGCTTTATTATGCTTTGTCATATCATTTCACCTCACTTTTCACCTTGATTTTCAATATATTTCTTTACTACGTCTATTGGCGAACCACCAGTAGTTAGTAAGCAAAAACTTCTTGACCAAAACATTTCTTTCCAAAGTTTCTTTTTCACTTGTGGAAAGTCTCTCTTGATTAGTCGAGAACTTGCACTTTTATAAGCATTAATAAATTTTGTCATTTCTGTATTCGGATGTGCCCTGAACAAAATATGAACATGGTCTACATCATGATTCCACTCTACCAGTGTTATGTTGTAATTCTCGGATAACCTGACAAACATGTCTTTTGCATAGTCTGACATATCATCATCAAACACATTTCTTCTGTATTTTACGACCAACACAAGATGATAATATAACAAGAACACTGAATGATTATTGCTATCTAATTTCATTTATATACCAACCTTTATGCTTTATAAGACTGATTTTATCAGAGGCAAAATAAAAAACAAAGCCTTTTGGCTACGCCAAACCGAAATTCATCTCCCACCTACCGTTGGGCTACGCCCTTCACACACTTGAGGAAGGAGAATTCTTTCGGGGAATTCGTTAAAATTCCATACATTCACTTGTCTTTACTCGTTTTCAGGTGAAGAAACAGGAGTATCTTCGCTATTTTTGATAAAAAAATCAGGGATATATAGAAATAGGGATATTTCTATACTGCGGGAGAAGAGCACAGGGATGATATGTGATATACGTAATAGAACTATAAAATTAACGGATAGTGCTTAAATCATTGATGTCAAAAACGATAGACTACAATGAAAATGAAACTAAAATGATATTTCTGATCTTGAATAGATAAAAGTGTTGGAATTAGCTATTCAGGCAATTAATAATTTTTCTAATAAATTACTTATCTAACTAAATAGAGTAACGGGTACTTTAGTTCAACATGAATTAAACAACTTTAAAGAGTTTTACTATAAAAAAATATAAGAGCCTTGCTATATTTTTATATCGAAATTAAATAACTTTATTATCAATTTACATAAGGATGTTGCAGTGGGGTGAGAGAAGGAAAGGTTGTGGAGGAAGTTCTGGTGAGGCTATTTTTCAAAAACAAAAAATATAGAAATATCCCTATTTCCATGTAGGGATATTTCTATATTTCTAAATCTCTGTTAATAATTTAAATTTCCTTTTCTGTTCGGGAGTTAATTGATTTTCTACATAATGATGTATAAGTAAATCTATTATTTCATGAGCATATTTCGTATTAGTAAGTTTCATTAGTGCTTCAAGCTCTTCCTTAGATTGACTAGAAATTTTAATACTACCTTGTTGGTTTTTAAATTTCTTTTTCTCTGGTGTTTGCTCCTTCTTTTGTTCCTGCTGATTTACTTGTTCTTGTTCATTTTTAGGTGGAAAAGTAGGAGTATCTTCGCCACTTTTTGTTACAACTGAATCCTCGTTTGGGATATAAGGATCTGTTGGGTCAAAATTGCTCTTTTTTCGGCCTAATAATCCAGGAGTTCTTGCCATGTTATACACCAACCTTCATACTTTCAAAAACATTGATACGAGATAATAATTCATCACTAATTTTTTCGTATAGTTCTATTACATTTAAATCATGTCTATCATTTTCAGTAATACCGTTAACATCAAACCTTTTAATACGTTCCATCTGTGGAACGATATTTTTAAATAGGTTTTCTTCACCAAAAATTTCACGAGCATTTTCCATAATGTATTCATCCACTTTACCATTATTTTTTAATAGAACTGGAAGAATACCTACAACTTCAATAGCAAGATTATATTGCTCTTTTAATTTTATTAGTTGGTTAATGTAGTTTTCTGCACCTGTAAGAGAACGTTCTTGTGTTTGTAGAGTTATAAGAACATAATCAGAAGCTACAACTGCATTTTTTGTAACTTCAATCGACATAGGTGGAACATCGATAAATATGTAATCGTATTTATGTTTTATTTTCTCAAGCAATTCCTTAAAGTAGAAATCTTCCTCTTCTTCCGAAAAACACGATTTATATAGAAATTTTGCGAAATCTTGAAAATCAACATAAGAAGGAATTAAATGTAAATTTTCCATTATTTCAACTTCTAATCCATCTAAATTCCCCTCTTGAATTCCTTTCATCAATGTTTTAGTTAAAGCTACCTTTTCGTCAGGATTAAGGATAGATTTTGTTAACATAAGAGATTTTGTTGCATTACTCTGTGGATCAAGGTCAACGAGTAAAGTTCTTTTCCCCTTTTTTGCGAATTCATAAGAGTTTAATACAGCATTAGTAGTTTTACCAACGCCGCCTTTGTAATTCCCAACAGTAATTGTAATAGCCATTTATACCACTCCATTTATTTTCTGGAAGATTTCCCTATTTCTATATTTTAGTGAAAAGATTAGAAATATAGGGAAATATCTAATTATAGAAATAGGGATATTTCTATGTTATAAAGAAAATTATAGCAGTGATATGTGGTACATGCAATAGAATCTGTCATTTATACCACTCCATTCATTTTTTGAAAAAGTCCTTATATCCCTATATCTCATGCTCATCAAGCTAAGAAAAGCAAATATCCCAAAACGAGAGAATTGATATTACCATTTAAAAAAGCCCGCCCATTCCTATCATTGACGTTGCATAAGCGTAACTTGATGACCATGGCCTACTGCAATATTTTTGATAGCGGAGGTAGGGATATATCTATATTGTAAAGAAGACTACAGTAGTGATATGTGGTACATACAATGGAATCATTAATTTTCAAAGGCTCCCCTTCCCCTATTTTTAATAATAAAAGCAGAGGCATAGGGAAATATCTAATTATAGAAATAGGGATATATCTATATTGTAAGAAAGATTATAGTAGTGGTATGTGGTACATACAATGGAATCATTAATTTTCAAAGGCTCTCCTTCCCCCTATTTTTAATAACAAAAGCAGAGGAATAGGGAAATATCTAATTATAGAAATAGGGATATATCTATATTGTAAGAAAGATTATAGTAGTGGTATGTGGTACATACAATGGAATCATTAATTTTCAAAGGCTCTCCTTCCCCCCATTTTTAATAACAAAAGCAGAGGTATAGGGAAATATCTAATTATAGAAATAGGGATATATCTATATTGCAAGAAAGATTATAGTAGTGGTATGTGGTACATACAATGGAATCATTAATTTTCAAAGGCTCCCCTTATACCCCCATTTTTAATAATAAAAGTAGAGGCGTAGGGAAATATCTAATTATAGAAATAGGGATATATCTATATTGTAAGAAAGATTATAGTAGTGGTATGTGGTACATACAATGGAATCATTAATTTTCAAAGGCTCCCCTTATACCCCCATTTTTAATAATGGCTCTGTTAATGTTGAATGTTGATAAAAAGTATTAAATATGGGAAGACACCTTAGAGTTGGTGCTTCCCTTAGTTGTTGATTATTCATATTCAAATCTAAAATAGGTATTTTCTAAGCCCATTCTTTGCTTTAATGTTTTGCCCAAAGCATAATTATTCGGCAATTCTTTTTCAATGACACAAATAATATAACCTGCTTTTCCTGTTGTTAAATTAGTTAGTTGTAAGTAGTTATCGTTGTCGTAGATATAAGAAATAATGTATTCGTAGAAATCATTTTCTTTGTCTTCTCTATTCATACCAACATTGTACAACCTAACTCTTGCCCCTGCCCAAATTTCCTCCTCATCATTAACATTACTTAAAGATATCCATTTCGAGTTATCCAATATTTCACCCTTTTCTTAATTCGTTCGTTTATACACTGAATTTTGACAGACGCAAACTATCATAAGTATCAGTCATTTCAAATACAAATGATGTGAGTAAGAACTCTTTAATGTTGTGTTTTGTGCTTTCGTTACTTTTGCTATCTATAAACAAGAACCACGCAAGGTAGTTGTCTAAATATTTTGTAGCCACACCTTTAAAACGGTCTATCCATTGTTTCATACGAGAATGGAGACCATTTACATTCTGGATATGGTACAAGCCTTTAATAACGTGCTTACCATCGTTTGATTTAATTCTGTAATGCTCTATTCCTTTTTCTTTTGCATACGTTTTGTAGGCTCTCCAAGCATCTGTAACAAGTACATTATCCGATGTTAATTTAGAACCAATCATACTATCAACTTTTGTTTTCACAACTCGCCCCATACAAGCAATCTTGGAGACAGTCGCTTTGGTACGGTCTCTGGCAACAAGAACACAAACTTGTTCGTGGCTGATACCTCTGTGTTTAGATTTTCCACCACGCCTACGAGGTTTGCGTTCTGAAATACCACGTTGACCCTTTTGAGAGTATAGGAAATAGGTCTCGTCAACTTCAACGCTACCTTCAAATTTCTCAAAATCCAATTGTTTTAACGCACTTAACAATTTATGTCTCCAATAAAAAAGTGTAACCCATGTAACCCCCACGATTTCAGCGGACTTTCGCAAGGAATATCCTTTAAACATACAATCAACAAATGTAATCCATTCGTTTCCTTTTCGAGTACGGTAAAGAACAGTATTCGTTGTATCAGTGAATGTCTTACTACAACATTTACAACGATAGCGTTGGCGATTATTGTGTTTACCGAAACGAACAACGTGTTCGGATGCACAATGAGGACATTCAAACCCTTCCTTGAAACGAGTTTCTCTCATTTCATTGATTAGACGACCACCGACAGAGGAAGAAGGTTCAACATAGCGTTTTACCCATTGAAACACTTGCTCTTTCTCTGTGTGTGACAAATTGCCAATATGTTTCAATAGATTACTGAACGCTTTGCTCAACCTTAACACCTCCCGAATGTTTGTTCTTATACAATTATACTAAGATTTCGGATAGGTTTCAAATATCAACATTTACCTTTAACAGATCCTTAATAATAAAAGTAGAGGCGTAGGGAAATATCTAATTATAGAAATAGGGATATATCTATATTATAAAGAAGATTATAGTAATGATATGTGGTACATACAGTGAAATCATTAATTTGTTCAAAGGCTCCCCTTATACCCCCATTTTTAATAATAAAAGTAGAGGCATAGGGAAATATCTAATTATAGAAATAGGGATATAGGGATATACTTATATTATAAAGAAGATTATAGCCGTGATATCAGGACTACTTCATTTTGACACTTCCATCTCTAAAGGGGAAAGATGACTTATGTCAGTGGGATTCGTGCTACCAAAAACAGGTCTATTTCTAGATGTCAAAAAGCCAAAATAAGATTGTGATACCGTACGAATTTCGTATTAACCGTAGGAACTACGGGATTATCCTAGTAGGCTAATCCACCACTTCAAACAACCCATAAGAGTGTTAAGTGGAGGGTAGTTCAATTCAACAGAATTTAGGTCACATAAATATAAAAAGACCTTAGGATTATACCTAAAGGTCTTCTTTACTAGTTAGAAATCAAGCTCTTCGTTATCTTCTTCAGAAATCCCACCAAGTACTACCCTAGCGTTAATAATTTTACCTTCTTGCAATATGGGCTCCTCTGTTTTTAAATCTTCTTGTCTTTGTGCGGGAACAAATCCATTAGTAAGTAAAAGATCCAATTTATTTTCAACTGTATTTAAAAGATTTAATCTCTGTTCTACATTATCTAATTTCTGCAGTAGTTGCTCATAACGTTTTTCATTTTGTACCAGTTCAACAACAAATGCTGTTAATTGTCTACCATTAGCTTTTTCATTAAGGATCCTATATACATCTTCAGGCATATTATCAGCATGTAATGCCATTTTTCTATTTTTAGCCATTATCAGCACGTCCCTTTATTTTAGGCTAACTGTCCCTTCATCTCATCAATTACTTTTAATTCTAATGCAGCTAGATTAATTGTACGTGAAGTTGGAGCAAATACTTCTTTTTCGCTATTTTGAATAATATCGTTCAAGAAGAAGTGATTGTTTTTAGCAGCCATTTCAGACATATGATTCAATAAAGCGAGACGGATGTATGGTTCTAAAACGGGTGCTTCGCCTCCGATATAAATGAATTTCAATACTGTATTCGTACTAGATGGGATGAATACATCAAGAATTTTAGCAACTAAAATTCTTGCATATTCTTTCAGTGCCTCTACAATTTCATTTGTAAAATCATATTCTTCACCAGTATTTTCATTCGATAGTACATACTTTTGTACTTTATATTTATTAACTATAAATTTCTCTAATGTTCTTAGATCCTTAAAGTATTGAATCAATTTTTCTTTTCTAAAGCGTTCTAGGTATCCCAAGAATGGCTCAATATCGATAACTTGGAAAGAATCTCTGTGCTTAGGTGTGGTAAGCCCTTTACCTAATCGCACAGCATCTGTAGAACCGCCACCAATGTCAGTTAAAACTACTTCATAGTCATCGAATCTCTCAGATTCATAGCGCTTTTCAATACTAATTACACTTGTATTCTGATCTTTTGAAACCATTTTATATTTTAAAGAATGTCTAGCAACTTCTGATTCATTTCTACATTTTGCTGAATGGACTGTAATAGTTAGTTCTTTCTCCATTCCTGGTGTTAACACTTTAACTTTATGTTCACCGTTAAATCTTTCTTCCATTTTTTTATGGGCAATGCTAAATTTATCTTCGCGCTTTAAAAGCCAAATTGGAAGCATCATACTCATGTGTTCAATTTCAATTTCATTATCTTCTTGATCAGCATTAAGGGCATGATAATATGCAAGTGCTCCTAAAAAGCATACGTATGGGATAGGACTATTTATTTTATCGTGCATCTTATTTACATGTGAGTTTGCTAACTGATTATCTTCAGCTAATTGCCCAACTAAATAGAAAGATTCTTCACCTTCGATTTCAGTGGAAATTAGTAATCTATCCAGTAAATCTTCTGGTCTAGAAATACGATCAACAAGTAAATCCTCAGCTTGTTTCTTTGAAATTTTAACTACATTCGTTGCAAGTTCAATATAATAACCATCCATCATGAAATTATTGAAACTATTTCCGAAATCCGCTACTTTTCTTCCAATTTTCATTTTTAATTCCCCCTTTATACATTAAGTACGACTTAAGTGCTACTTATGATTATGCTTTAGCGCATTTAATCAAAAATAAGAACACTTTAAATAATAAATGCGATTTGAATCGTACTTATTATTTGATTAACCTATACACTTAAAAAATTCAAAATAAACAAGGAAATACCTTCTTTCAAACGAATTAAACACATAACAGTTAGACGCCGACATGTCGGACATAAATGATGATGAATAACAGAAAAATAACAACGTGACCGGCATAAATGATGATGAATAATAGTAAAGCAACAACATGACCGACATAAATGATGACGAATAACAATGCAATGACAACATGACCGACATGGATGATAATCAATAACAATGCAATGACAACATGTCGGACATTGCTAACAACAAATAACGATGAGGGGAGGATGATGGAATGGATAGGGAAGAACCTTATAAGAAAACATATTCCCTTGCAGATATAGCAAGGATGCTTGGGAAGCCACGGACAACCCTTCAGGCCTGGCGGGATCAATTCAAACCATACTTACCAACCGTTGCTGGGACGAAGGGGCGAACGCTGAGATATGAACAGGAAGCATTAGAGCTTTTTAAATTAATTGCTAATATGAAAGATGCACAAGAGCCACCAGAAATAATAGAACAGATGTTAAAACAAAATGTAGATTATATTGTAGTAGAGGAAAGTGATGAAGACAACGAAATAACGAAACCAATTATTCAGACGATGTATGAGAGTATGAAAGAGGTTTCTATATATTTTCAAGAGCAAAAAGCTATGAATATGGAACTTTTAAAACGCATAGACAATTTAGAACAAACTAATCAAGCGCTACTGAATAAGGTTGATGAACAACAAAAGAATATTGATGGGAAAATAAATAACAGAGATCAACAGTTATTAGAAGTAATTCGAGAAATACAAGAAACTAAGAAGTTAGTTGCATCCACTCAACAAGAAAAATCATGGTTTACTCGATTATTTAAAAAATAATTTAGGCCAAATTAAATAAAGCAACTAGGGAATCATGTACCAAACGTACATGATTCCCTTTGTATGTTGAAAATATGCTAAGCTTCCCTAAAAAATCACAAAAAAAATAAAGTACTATAATAAATCTTGTTTTAAAAATTAAAGAAAATAAAAACATTAGAATTAATTTTTGGTCCTCTACGCTAACTGTAGCAAGCTATCGTTGATTTCTTCTTAGTAAATTTCTAAGTTAATCCTTCAGTAAAAAATTCAATATTCAAAACTTAATGAGCGTAATTTTAATAGTAGAAATACAAGGGAAATAATAACGGTTCATAGGAAATGGTACGGTTTTTGTATTGATAAATAATAAGGTTATAGAATAGCTATAAGAGGACACGACAAATAGCCTTACTGTATATGATTTTTTTCAGCAAGGCTATTTGTCGTGTTTTTTAAAATTAATTGTTCTCTTCTAAAAAATTATAAAAAAGAAATTTACTATTATTGTTTGTAACCAAGAGGGAATTTTTCTTTTGGGTATCACGCTTTCTACGTTCTTGATTCTGTTTAGATTTTTGAACAAACATTTTTATGAAATGTGCGGGATTACTATTATTAGCTTTATGAAATTGGAACCATTGTACACATTCTTCGAAATCCCATCTTGTGTAGCGATCAATATCCGGTGGCAATCTTAAAACAATTGTGTACGCATCATTTTCAGATAGGTATGTTAGTTCTTGACTCAAAATGTAGTAATACGCTTTTTTCTGATCGTCACTCAAATAATCATTTAAGTCTTGTAATCTATTCTTTTTCTCTATTCCCTCATTATCCACAGCAGGTTTTGAGTGTTCTTCAATGCTGAAAAGATCTAGGGAAGGTGAAGGTTTTAAAATATTTTTTTGTATATCTTCAAGATCTGTTACATCAGAATTTTTACTAATCTTGCTCTTTAAAAATTTAGTGAAAGTAGAACAAACATTAATTACTACAGCCCACTTTACCTTGAAGTATTCGATGATTTTTAAATAATTGTTATGTAAGGCTAAAATGTAAACAGACGGGGCAATCTTACCATGTCTTCGTACTTTAATCTGTTGGCATACACCCAAATCTTGAAGCCAATTTAACACATAGTTAATAATAGGCTTTGAAATCCCTGATTTTTTACTGATACGATCTTGTTTAACTTGGGAATATCCTTCTTGTACTAAGTATGATAAAACTGTTTCTAAAGCTTCATATTTACGTTTTGTGAGGTAATCCTTTGTAGTAACATCCTCATATTCTAGGACAATATTATCAATGTAAGTAATAACTTTCTTAATTGATTGATTAATAGCCCCAGGAGTTTTGGATAAGTGATGGATGTGGGGACTTAGTTCCGCTTTTGCTCGACTAAGCAAAAAGTTTTGCAACAACACTGAAAAAACCTCCTATTTTTCCCACCGCAAATAAAAAGAAAAAACAGAGGTTTTATATTCACATTGTATATGCATTATGATATAATTTTAATATCAAGTATGATACTAAAGAAAAACACATATATTTATAGTGTGAATTAAAACCCTATCTTAGGAGTTTTTAATTGGTTCCGGTCGCCAAACTAGAAGCCAATTAAAAACTGGGCGGTGGGGTTTTATTTTTTGTTTTCTAAAAAACTTTCGTGCATAGATAAGTTATTTTTATTTTACAATTGTATGTGAATAATATCAACACCCTAAGTTCATATTTAAAGATTAGGTACAAAAATCGGAGTACTTTTCATATTTTTACATTAAAAAAACAGAAAATTCAGTTAAAATTTGAGCAAACATTTGTTTCTGGGTAATGTGGTATAATTTTCTTACTTATATGTACATTTCTGAATATTCGTGAAAAAAGACGAGGTGAAAATACATGAAGAAATTAGCCAAAGAAATTGATGATTATTTATCATCTAAAAATAGGACATATACTGATCTTGCAAAAGAAATTGGGGTTGCTAAATCTACAATTTCTAATTGGATTAATAAGAACAAAGAAATATCTGTATATACTTTTTCGAAAATTACCTATGTCATTTTTGCATATGATAAAGATAAACAAGAACAAAAAATAATTGATTATTTAGGTACCTTAGACGATAGATTACACATAAATGTGAAGGTTGCATTTGCACTTGCTCATTTGAACGATCACGTATTATTAATGGAATATCTCTCTAAAATATGTGAAGAGAGCAAGGATTTCGAAATGAGAAGGTTTGCAGATATTTTTAATTTATATATCGACCGCTTGAAAGGGAAAAATGTCAGAGAAGTGTACTTGGATATCCAAAAAGCTAGAAATTCAAATGCGGATGTAGAAATTTTTTGCGATATACTGAGTATGTTAATCCTTTGTGATCTAGGGGATTTTGGACTAATGGAAGGTTATAAGTCGAGAGTTGAGAATAATATAATGGATGATAAAGTAGTAACCAATATTTATTTAAAGAGTTTATACGGATTTTGGGTAAAAGAACTATGGAGTTATTCAATATTAAGGAAAAATAATTCTTTAAAATTTGTAAGGGAAAATGGAGAATTAAGAACACATAAGGATATAAATTTCTTCCCTGTCATGGAAGCTTTGCTGAATATTAGGAGTGGAGAAAACCTTATGTTTTCTGATTATAAAAAATCTTTATACTTCTTTCAAGAAGCGTTAAATGTATTGAAGGGTGCTAAAGGTAGTTTGAAATACAATATAGCTCTAAATGATATTAACTTCATTAGAATCTTTTGGTGGAAAGATCTAAATAAAATAGATTTTGATAAATTACATCCGGCTGAGTATGCTTTATTTTTAATCAAAAAAGGAAAATATCAACAAGCGATAAATATACTAGAAGAAATTAGATTAAAAAAGAACATGTTAACTCCACTTCAAACATGTTATCTAGGAATGGCTAAAAAAGATATACATTTAATTGAGCAATCTATTGATATGTTTAAAGCAAATAATGATTTTTTGTACGTAAAATTTGCTGAAGCAATATATAATCGATATTTAGAAAGTATAATATAGTTGTCAAGGGATGGTGAGGAAATGGTGAAAAAGATATACGTATTAATAGTAGCCGCTATACTGTTATTACCCGTAGTGAATAGTTCACTAGGTAAAATGGAAACACAACAGTACTCCCAACAAGCTAAAGATTTCGGGAAACAGTATGAGCTTTATAGAATGATGGTTGATCCTGGTGGCGGTGGATAATTTTTTTGTTTTTTATTAAACTTTATATTTTTACAAAAGACATCGTTTTGAACGGTGTCTTTTGTGATTTTATAAACTGTTTTATAAATATCTACATGTGGAATTATGAAATTTTTGTGTTACTTTTCACAATATAAAAATAAAAAATGGAGGGGCAGCAATGGAGAGAATGGGATTAAGTGTAAATGAATTAGTAGAGATTGTGAAAACGATTGATTTACAAACTTTTAGTGAAATTATGGAGTTATGTGCGAGTTACGAACAAGAGGAATAGGAGAGTCTCTGGAATGAGGTTCTCCTATTCTTCTTGTTCAACTTGCTTTTTTAATTGGCTAGCATATTTTAATAATTCTTCTTCAATACGAGGTTTATGTTTATCTGGTACACTCATGTATCGTTCATAGAGTAGTCTGGCTAAACGTTCAACTGGATCTTCGCCTTTAATACTTTTTAAGAGGTCTTCATCCGGAATTTCATTTTTTAATAAAGAAGGTACACTGACATTTAAATAATTAGCAATTTCCTCTAATTTATTTAAGCGTGGTTTTTTTTCTCCAGTTTCCCAGCTAGATACAGTTCTATATGTAGCATTTAAATCTTCAGCCATTTCTTTTCGGCTTACTCCTTTTATAGCTCTTAATTTTTTTATGTTTTTCCCAACAATATTTTCATCGATTGTCATTTTAATTATCACTCCAATTTCGCAATTTTGCATAGTAAAATAAGGTTTTCTAAAAAATACACTAAAAGTGTTAAAAATATGAACTTTGAGTGTTGACTTTAGGCTCAAAGACGAATAAACTGTAAATAAGGGGGGTGAGAATTTTGACAGCTTTAAGAGAATTTCGTGAATTAAAAGGTTATACAATTAATGAGGTTTCAAAAGGTTCAAAAATCCCAGTTAGTACTTTGTATGATGTTGAATCGGGTAGAAAGGGTTTAATTTCTAGTCGGGCAAAAAGCATTTCGGATTTTTTTGGAGAACCAGTTGAAACCCTTTTTTTTGCAACATATTATCGAGCTAAGTTGGAATGAATTATTTTCATAAAAAATAATTATACATTTATATTGTAAATGAACAATCTATAAAAGGTACAATTTTAATGTTATTTTTTATTTTTTTTAACCTGAAAATTCAGATTAAAATTGTTCGAAGAAGCATTTGCACCAGAGACACCGCAACCAGAACAGCCAGAACAACCACAAATACCACACCACCACAACCACAGATACCGGAACAACCAAAAGTAACCGAAAACCCTGTCATCCCACAACTAGAGAAACCACAACAGATTATTATGAAACCACAACTAGAACAAACGCCAAAGAAAATTGAAACGTATCTTCCGACAACAGGCGGTAAAGCCGAAAATCCATACATAAAATGGATCGGTCTTGCATGTATCGTACTTGGCTTAATTGGAGCTGTATTTGCAGTAAGAAACCGTAAGAAAGCTCAATCGTGATATGAAAGAATATGAAGTTCATTTTAGTGATGTAGATGAAAATCCGTTAGGCTTTGCTATTGGATTTCGTAATGCATGTATACTCGTAATTCCCATTTGGACAGTTGTTTTTTTGATAGGGAGCAAGATATAAGAAACCGAGAGGGAGATGAAATGAGATGTCAGAAATCAACGTCGGTAAAACGAAAAAAATAGGGAAGCTTGGGGAAGACGTTATGCATCGCAAGAGTGCTTGGTTGCCTGAAGAATTGATGCAAGCAATTTCAATCGCTCAAACTGTAATGAAACCATTAAAGCAACATGATTATTGGATAGAATCCGCTACAAAATTATTGGCAGGAAGTATTTTGTATCTGGATCAACGACATAAAAACCTATATTACCTAGATGTGAAAAAAGTTATTGAGTTCACTGAAAAAATATATGAAAGTGAAGCGAACTTGGTAGAAGTAGTACATTCGCTTGAGAATGAGCATCCAGCTTATCATATCTTCCATGAGCTTGGTCTTTATTCAAAAGAAACAAGGGATGCGATAGCTATCACTTTGCTATACATTCTTGAAAAACATCAACGTGAAAAGCAAGAGGAACAAAAAGAGTATTTTTGGTTTCAGTAGTAGTCAGAAGAGGAAAATGAAATAGGAAGGAGTGCAATACATGTTAGGCGTAGCTAAGAAGTATACAAAGGTGATTAGAGCGTTGAAAGAGATGAATGAAGGGGAAAAGGTTGCAGGTGTGATAAAAGCTCGATTTGGGGCTTATAAATCGGTCATAGAAGGTGTGAAAGAAACAAATGATGATTTTATTTTCATTTTTGATCCGAAAGGAATCTTTTTTGAAGATACACATCATGAAAAACAAAAACAAGGATATCACATCATCAAACATGATTTGCTAACTGGTTATGAAACGCTTGAAGTGGATGTAAAACAAAAATCAGTTGTGTATATCAGAATAGAAACGGAAACAAGTACGTATCAAGAGAGAGGAGAAGCATTATCAAATTTTCTTCAGTATCTAACAGAATGGAAGAATATAAGACCGATTCACCTGGTATTTCATCAATATGATTTGTACCCAATCCCTCATATGGAGCAGTTTTTAAAAGAAAGCGCAACATACACATTCAGCATTCAATCGTAGTTGAATCTCAATCCGCATTACAGCACATATACGGAAAAGAGGCAGCACAACGCATCATAACCTCGTATAACACAACAATCCTAGCATGATATCAAGCACTCGTTCACTATTTCATCCTATCTAGATGGCTAGAAAACTATACAAGGGAGAAGTGTTTTTCTCCCTTCTTTATCAAAAATAGGAGGCGTTCATATGGGAAAAGAACAAAGACTCACATTTTATGATATTGCCGCATCACAAGCTCATAGTGTTAAAACTTTTGATGGAAAAACATACGAACTGAAAGGCACCATCGCAATTGAAAATAACACAGGAAGAATTGAAAATGTAGCTCAAATTTATTATCAAGTGCGCTCGGTTAGAGACGAACATCAAAACTTGATCGCAAAAAGGAAACATAAACAAGCGGAATTAGTAGCAGTAAAACAAAAGTGTAAATAAAAAAAGCGATTTTGAAGTGTGCTGAGAACATAGCACAACGTAAGTTGCTCTTTGACAATTTAGATATATATTGCGTATATCTTCCTTTCAGTAATGATGTAGAAGGATGATATACGGCTTTCAATATATATGCGTGCCTCCCTTGAAACGGTCACTAGAGGGGTTAGGTATACGATTATCGTTAGAAGAGTGCGTACGTAAAACTCATATCTGTGACCATTGGAAATGCATTGTATCAAAAATCTGTTTGCGCTAGTGATCGTGAGGAATATCCCATTTTGACATTCTAAAGAAGCGATAAACCATACAAACAGTAGATACATAAGGTTCTACGTTCATGCCAAAATACGTAGTGCGGTATTGGGCATATAGAAGCCAGGTCGGGGTTAGTTTCTATACGCATACCAATACAGGGTTCGTCATTCCAGCCATAAATGATATTTCCATTTTCTATCCCACTTTCCTTTAAATGTTATAAAATAAAGACAGATGTTGAAGTTTAAAAGTGTCTCATCACACTTCAAAATCGCTTATAAAAATATGACATAGGGAGGAACATGCATGAGTCGTAAAGGGTGGATCATTTCCGCTGTTGTTGGACTGTTAATTGCAATTGGTATTGGTTCAACATTTGTCTTTAGTTCGGGAAAAGGGGAAGTAATGGAACTTAGTCCGTTAGAAATGAAGAAGTTCATGAGTGAGGATGGCACAGGATTTGTTATGCTAAATTCCACTAAGAAAAAAAGAGAGGATTGGCTTCATGCTGTAAAAAAAGTAGCGCAGCAAGAAAAGGTTCAGATACAAGAATTAGATGAAAAGCGTGAAGATGTACCAGGTTCAAGCAACCCTTATGATTGGGGCTTATCGCAAAAAAGAGATTCACTTGCATATTATGAAAAAGGAAAACTAAAAAAAGATATTAAAATTCCACAAATTAAACCATCAGAACTTGAAAATGAACTCAGTTTTTTTGTTAAAAATTGCAAAGAACAATATCAGAAGTAATCACATAATCATTGAAAGGTGGTAATATAGTGACGATTTCACAAAGAGAGTTAAAAAAAGAAAAAGATATGGTAGCAAACCTATTAAGAGCCAATGGTCAGGATTATAACCATTGGCTTCATTTACATCATCAGAAATATATTGAAGAAAATCAAGATTTAGTAATGAAAGCTTTACAAGCTTATAAAGCAACATCAACAGAAGTAAAAGAAGACAGCAAGTCGAATGAGTCAAGTCAGCTTAGTAACGTATAAGCATCTAAAAATGAAAAGGGAGTGAATGTATATGTCAATGTTGGAAACAGTAGCTCAAATGTTAGTGTTAGGTGATGCGATGGACGGTCTAATTCAAACAGGGAATTCATTTATTGCATGGATGCAAAGAGGGGCAATGGTTAGTACAGCGATTGTATTTTGCTGGGGCGCTTATCTCTTAATTTGGGGCGGTGAACGAGGAAGACATAAATGTATTTGGTGGTTTCTTGGTGGGGCAGCCGGACTTGTTATCGTAATGGGATGCCAATACTTAGCAGAGAGCGTAAATAGCAATGTAAAATTTGGTCAAATCTTATTCCCATTTCTCTGGATGAAATAGTGAAAAAATATAAATAAGGCAATGAGGAGGCTATGCAAAGGGTATGGCTTTTTTTGTTGCCTTTTTTCATGGAATTTAAAGTAAATGTGAGAAGGGAGAAGCCATGTTTGTCATTTTTAAAAGTAGTAATGGAACAGAAATTGAGCCGGGTAAGCAATATTGGTTTCATGAAGCTTATACCTTAACCAAACGATTAGAACGTGTTTATAGAGAAGCAGGGCGACAAGAACATATAGATTTTGATTTGTTAGATGGTCACTCTAATGAAATTTATAACGGTACTTTATCACTGGGTTCGAGATATGCAGATCATATTTTTGATCACATTTCTAAAAAAATGAATGTGATGCAATTAGATCCAGAACAAGAGGAACAAAAAAAGGAGTTGTTAGAAACGTTAGAAAGGGAAATCAATGATTCTCCTTTTCATGAAGAATATGAATATCAAGAAGAATCACCAGAAACAAAGGAAGAGCACCCTAATAGCCCATCGGATGAAATGAAACCAAAAGTAAAGCCTGGAAAGGAAAATAGAAAAGGATTTAAGATAATTGCAAGTGTCATAGGAAGCGTGGTGTTAATTGGAGCCGGTGCCATATTTGCCTTTAAGTTATTCTCTTCAGAGCCAGTTTCGAGTGCAAATGCTGGCTCTGAACAATATGTAGTAAAAGGATTACAACAGGCAGCCATTCAACAGTATGGAGAAGCCGTTAAATACTTCGATAAGGTTAATTACACAGAATTAGATAAAGATAGTCAGAAGGCAGTTTTATTTACTTATTTATTAAATGGAAAGGCAAATAAGGCATTACAATATGAGCCGAAATTTGCAGAAAGTGTGGTTGCTTATTTTATTGGGATAGACAACATGAATAAAATCAATGAAATTGATGTCAAAAATGATGTAATCGACTTTGAAAAGGCAGCGCTTAATAAGAAATATGAGGAGGTAATCAAGCTTAAGGGGAAAGTCAATATGGACGGTAGACGTGAAAAACTCATTGTTGAAGCTTTTGTAAATCTAAAAAAATATGAAGATTGTTATTCTTTTGCCAAAACGCAAGGAAATAAAAACGTAATGAAAGAGGTCAAAGAATTAGAGAAACGAGATATTCAACAATCTACGGTAAGTGAAGAGGAAAAGAAAGTTAAGATTGAAAAAATTGATAAAGATCTACAGAACATCTAAGGGGGAGAGAATAACATGCCTTTAAATTATGAGAATCTGTACAAAAGAATGGGAATTGTTTTTCTTGGTGGTTCATTAATATTGAGTACGACAGGGTGCAGTTGGTTTGGAAGTAAGGAATCATCAAAAAGTAAAACAGCTATTACAAAAAAGGTAGATAAGAATAAGCCGGATGAAAAGAAAGAAGATTTGAACAAACAAGATTTCGAAGCAATTACAGAAAACGCAATTCAAAGTAAAGATAATGAAGTTGCTTATGTACTCGAAGAGCTTGATAAATCAAAAATTAATTTTAAAGAAAAATCTATTGTAAGTAATCTTCAAAACGGAGATGAAACGACTTCCCGTGTTCTAGCACTCTTTGATAAAGAAACAACAGATAAATCACTTCAAGATACGGCAAAGGATAATGTGATTGCAGCTATTACAGATAATAAGCCACAAGTTACCGTGAACGGAGATCATTTTGCATTTGGTGATCAAAATATTGATTCTTCAGTAGCGAGTATAGGAGATATTCTTCCAACAGAGAAGAAACCAGATGCAATTGTGAACCCACCAATTACACCGGAAGGTGAGAATGGTAATACGGAAAGTACAGGGACAGAAAAACCAAAACCACCTATAGAGCCACCAACAGAACCGGAGAAACCGACAAATCCAGAAAAGCCAACAGAACCGGAGAAACCGACAAATCCAGAAAAGCCAACAGAACCGGAGAAACCAACAAATCCAGAAAAGCCAACAGAACCGGAGAAACCAACAAATCCAGAAAAGCCAACAGAACCGGAAAAACCGACAGATCCAGAAAAGCCAACAGAACCGGAGAAACCAACAAATCCAGAAAAGCCAACAGATCCAGAGAAACCAACAGAACCGGAGAAACCAACAGATCCAGAGAAACCAACAGATCCAGGGAAGCCAACAGATCCAGAGAAACCAACAGATCCAGAGAAACCAACAGATCCAGAGAAACCAACAGATCCAGAGAAACCAACAGATCCAGAGAAGCCAACAGATCCAGAGAAACCAACAGATCCAGAGAAACCAACAGATCCAGAGAAGCCAACAGATCCAGAGAAGCCAACAGATCCAGAGAAACCAACAGATCCAGAGAAACCAACAGATCCAGAGAAACCAACAGATCCAGAGAAGCCAACAGATCCAGAGAAACCAACAGATCCAGAGAAACCAACAGATCCAGAGAAGCCAACAGATCCAGAGAAACCAACAGATCCAGAAAAGCCAACAGATCCAGAGAAGCCAACAGATCCAGAGAAACCAACAGATCCAGAAAAGCCAACAGATCCAGAAAAGCCAACAGAACCGGAAAAACCAACAAATCCAGAAAAGCCAACAGAACCGGAAAAACCAACAAATCCGGAGAAACCGACAAATCCAGAAAAGCCAACAGAACCGGAAAAACCAACAAATCCGGAGAAACCGACAAATCCAGAAAAGCCAACAGAACCGGAGAAACCAACGAATCCAGAGAAACCGACAAATCCAGAAAAGCCAACAGAACCGGAAAAACCAACGAATCCAGAAAAGCCAACAGAATTAAATAAACAAGAGTCAAAATCAGATGTAACAGTTTAAAGGGGGATTCGCTTGCCCATGTACAAGGATGAAATCTCAATTAAATATAAGTTAGCTGAAAAAAAAGTACTCATTCCATTGAGTACTTTTTTGTTTGTTGGAATGTTTTTAATCGCTAATTTTTTACTCAATTTATCTTTAGAATTGATAGAAACAACATTTAGTGACTTATTACATCCAAAACCATTTCATATAGATTTAGGATTTCTTTTTCGGATGCCGATTGCAGAGCATCCAATTTACTACTTACTTGTTTTCCTTTTAGTGATTGGAACCATAGTGAGAACAGTGTACAAATTGAAATCTTCCTTTAAAAACTTAAATAATCATCAGAAAGGATCTAGTCGTTTTACAACAGTTGAAGAGTTGAAAAAGCAATACCGAGCTGTGCCAGATCGAGAGGAATCATTTAAAGGTGGCGGTGGTGTTGTTATCTCTCGACTAGGTGATAAGGTATTCATTGATGATAGCCCTGTAAACAACTTAATTATTGGTACAACACGCTCTGGTAAAGGAGAAACCTTTGTATTTCCTACAATTGATGTCTATTCTAGAGCGGAACATAAGCCATCTTTAATTTTTAACGATCCAAAGGGGGAATTGTTCAGCGCATCGAAAGAAACGCTGGAAAAACGAGGCTATCACATTGAAGTTTTGAACCTGTTAACTCCACTTGATTCTATGAGTTATAACTTATTGCAGCTTGTCAAAGATTCCTATAAAGATGGAGATTATTCAACAGCGCAAGCACTATGTAAAACACTCTCACACACTTTGTATTACAACCCCACTGTCAAAGATCCTTTTTGGCAACAGTGCGCTATGAGCTTGTGTAACGCCATGATATTAGCAGTTACAGATAAATGTATTGCGGAAGGTACAGAAGAAAAAATCACAATGTATGCAGTTGCGAATATGTTATCAGAACTTGGTTCAAAAGAGGTAATCGTAGATCCGAAAGCAGATCCACAAAATGCATTAGATTTATATTTTGAAGGTTTACCAGCGGATAGTGTTGCGAAAATGCAATATGCAACCTCAAACTTTTCAAAAGGAACGACACGAGGTGGAATTTTCACCCAAACAATGAACGGACTTTCTATTTTTACATTTGATGAAATCGCTAAAATGACAGCAAAAAATAGTGTGGATTTAAAACGTGTCGGTTTTGGAAAAACGATAAAAGGAAAAGTAACACCTAGAAAACGAGTAGAAATTGTATTTCCAGATGGCTCAAAAGAGTCTATCAAAGCAGATATTACAGGACGTTTTGCATTAGATTTTAAGCAAATAATAAAAGTTGGAGATACCATCCAATGTAATGAAAAGGGAAATCCTCAAACCAATACATCTATTTCTATTACGAAAATAGATGAAAAGACAGGTCATACAGAATTTAAAATAGTAGAAGAAAATGAAGATATGCAAATAACGAAAGTGGATTATTTCTATAAACCAGTCGCTATTTTTATGATTACACCAGACTTTGATTCTTCGAATCATGTGATTACTTCTATTTTTGTAAGACAGCTTTATTTTATATTGGCTAAAGGTGCATCTCTTGCTCGTGGAGGGAAATGTCACCGTGAGGTAGTTTTTTGCCTCGATGAGTTTGGAAATATGCCGAGTATTGAAGGCATGGCGAATATTATTACAGTTTGTCTCGGTAGAAATATCCGTTTTAATCTTATCATTCAAGCATATTCACAATTAAAAAATAAATATGGAGAAGATGCAGATACCATTGATGGAAACTGTGGGAATACGATCTACATTCTAACAAACGATCAAGAAACAGCCGAAAAAGTGTCCAAAAAGTTGGGGAATCAGACAATTAATCTACCTTCCCGAAGTGGAAAAGGTCTTTCTACTGATAAAAATAAAACGGAAGGTCTAGATCAACGACCACTGTTAACAGCAAATGAGCTTACGAATTTTAAAGAAGGAGAAAGTGTCGTTATTCGTGTGATAAAACGCCAAGATAATGAGCGGAAACGAATTAGACCACGACCAATTTATAATACAGAAGAAACAGCCTTAAAATATAGATGGGAATATCTCGGAGTAGAATTTGATACAGATAAGTCCATTTTAGACATAGATATTGACTCCCTACATGATGATGTAGAACCTAAAGAACTCATTGTTGATTTTCTTGGAGAAAGAAAATCAGAACAAATCGAGAAAGAAACACCGCAGCCAGAACAAGAAGCTTCTTCCCAAGTAGAGGCACCGCAACCAATAGAAGAACCAACAATGATGGGAATTGATGAAGATATTCCGGAAGAGGCATTTCAGCAGGAAGATAGCCCGTTTGATTCCCTCTCCATTGAAAATTGGAAATCGAAAACGGTTATTGAATTTTTTGAATCGGACGTAGCGGTGCTGAAACTGGTTGATAAGTTCTTTTTAGCACAGTTAGGGAAAGAGATAGATGTGGTTGAAAATCAAGAAATGGGCGAGTTTTACAGTGAATTTCAAATGTTAGCTCATAATGACCACATCGACAAAAGTGTTTATCAAGCAGTCGAAAACAAGATTAATCGAATCTTGCGTGATTTAGAAGAAAAAGAACAAGTAACAAGTTAGAAAGCACTCAAATGATTGAGTGCTTTTTTGAATCCAAATATAAAGGAGGAAGAGGGAATGGGTGTACCGACAATAACGGATAAAATGCAATTGATTTTAGATAGTTACTCGCCATTTGTAACAGAAGAAAATGAGGTCATTCTTGGTCTAGAAGATGCGGTTCTTTTCCTTTCAGTAGATCGGGAACAAAAAGGGAAATTGATTATTCGTATTGACAGACTGAATGAAAGGGTGAATTGGACAGCAAAGGAAGTATTAGGGCAGTAGTAAGCGTGAGAGGAGGATAAATGGTGAAAAATGAAGAGATTTTAAAAACTATAGAAGAGTTCTCGGATTATCTTCAAGTAGGAGATATCGTGAATTATGTATTGCGTTGGCTAGGATGGTTTTTAATTCAAGGTCTATCTTTGGTTGTAGATGCCTTGGAGGGTGTAACAGATGCCATACTAGGGATTAAAGGATTCTTTAACTCACCAGAAATACAAAAATTTGTTGATATGTTATATCCATTGTTTGTCGTTCTGTTAGCCATATCATTTATATATATTGGCTACATGTTCATTATGAACAAGCAAATGAACCGTTCTCAAATTATCATCAATATTTTCGTAACACTAAGTGTACTTTGTTTACTAAGTACGGGTATGACAAAGGTCGATAAGTTCACCGATGATGCCATAGCGGTTGTAAAATCAGAGCAAAAGGGATCATTGAGTGATGAAATTATTAAGAAGAACATAACAGATATAGCAGTAATAGATGAAAATAAGTGGAAAAAGAAAGAAGACATGAGTCCGAAAAATCATATTCCAGAAAAAAACATTAGACAGATTGATATTACAGAAAAAATTGATTCGGATTTTGAGTTTGCAAAGGATAAAAAGTTATCAGATGATGGACAGGAAATTTTGAAAAATAAAAGAGTAATGGATGCGTTAGGAGTTGCATCTTTAGCTGAATTAAAAGATGGATGGTTTGATTTCTTTCCAGAAAAGTATTATCGCTGGCATTGGAATTTTTGGAACATATTCTTTACTTTACTGATAACTGGTGCAACTTTGTTATTGGTGAGTATTAAATTAGCTAGGTTATTTTATGAATTGGCATTTAACTACTTGTTAGCGAACATATTAGCACCAGCCGATGTTGCGAATGGTCAAAAGTTAAAAGCTGTATTATCTAATATCCTCAATATATTTATAGCAACGATTATGATATTCCTATCTTTGAAGCTATATATAATGGGAACGGCGTTTCTCCATGACAAATTAAATGGTGTACCGTATCTGATTGCATTAGCGGCATTTAGTATGGCAGTTCTAGATGGTCCGGCAGTCGTAGAAAGGTTATTTGGAATAGATATTGGATTAAAGAGCAGTTGGGGCATGTTAGCAGGCGGTTTAGCAGGCGGTTTCGCACTGGGTAAAGGAATTGGCAGTCTTGCAAATTCGAAACCAATGAAGAGTCTAGGAAATATGATTGGAAAAGGAGCGAAAGGCGCAGCAGAAGGAACTGGTGTTGCAGCAGCTAAAACAGCAAGTGCGGCAGCGATGGCAACAGGTGGCATGGCTGGTCTTATAAGTGGCTTGAAAAAAGGGAATGAGTCTGAAAATAAAGAGTCCTTGCAAGAACAAATGAAAAAAGCAGATCAGAAGAAAGCAAATGGAAATGATTTAGCAAAAAATGAAAAAGAAAAAGGTAACTTAAATAAGGAAGAAGATAAAAAGAATGGTGGCACGCCATCTATTCAAGAAGATATGAAAAAAGAAGGGAACGAGAACCCTGGGGTAGCAAATGGGCAAGAATCGGGAACAACAAGTCTTCAAGATGAAATGAAAGAAGCTGGAAAAGCAAATGGAGCGAGTGAAGGAAATCAAACAGCCGGAGGAGTAAGACAAGGAGCAAGTGAAGGAAATCAAACAGCCGGAACGGTAAAACAAGGAGCAAACGCAGGAGGTCAAACACCAGGAGCAGTAAGACAGGGAACAAGCGCAGGAAGTCAAACAGCCGGAGCGGTAAGACAAGGAGCAAGTGAAGGAAGTCAAACACCAGGAGGAGTAAGGCAAGGAGCAAGTGAAGGAAATCAAACACCAGGAACAGTAAGACAAGGAGCAAGTGAAGGAAGTCAAACACCAGGAGGAGTAAGGCAAGGAGCGAGTGAAGGAAATCAAACACCAGGAACAGTAAGACAAGGAACAAATGAAGGAAATCAAACAGTCGGAGCGGTAAGGCAAGGAGCAAGTGAAGGAAGTCAAACACCAGGAACAGTAAGACAAGGGATAAGTGAAGGAAATCAAACATCAAGACCAGTACCAAGCGGAAGTAGTCCGGCACCAATGGAAACATCAAGACCAGTACCAAGCGGAAGTAGTCCGGCACCAATGGAAACATCAAGACCAGTACCAAGCGGAAGTAGTCCGGCACCAATGGAAACATCAAGACCAGTACCAAGCGGAAGTAGTCCGGCACCAATGGAAACATCAAGACCAGTACCAAGCGGAAGTAGTCCGGCACCAGTGGAAACGCCAAGATCAGTGCCAAGTGGAGGAAGCCCGGCACCAGTGGAAACGCCAAGATCAGTGCCAAGTGGAAGTAGCCCGGCACCAATGGAAACGCCAAGATCAGTGCCAAGCGGAAGTAGCCCGGCATCAGCCGACATCGTAACGGTGACTCATAGTAGCCCGATTATTCCTTATGAAAGTGATAAAGAAGTGGCAGCAAGTAGAAGCCAAGAAACACGGACATTAGGACAATATACAACCGATAAAGTTAAAAATACTACATCATCTATGAAACAAAAGGTAAGAGGAGTACAAGAACGAATTAATACTTCTGAAACGGTACAGAATACAAAGCGTTTTTATCAAATGGGTCAAAATACGGGTAAAAGTTGGAGAGATATCGTGAGCAAAAATAAAAATAATACAGATAAAAAATAAGCGTAATCGTACGCTTATTTTTTATTGTCGAAAAGGAGGGAATCCCGATGAGAAGCTATCGGATTCCGAAGGAAATCAGTACAGAATTACGGATTAATAAAGTGCTTTATTTAATAGATTTCTTTTTATTAATTGGTTTATTAGTTGTAACAATGATTCTTAGAAATTTTGTACATGATTCCTTTCAATTACCATTTGTTATTTTCATGGCAGCTATTGCAATTATCATGATTTGGCGACCAAGTACGAATCCTCAAAAACGAATGTATGAAGTTTTGATTATTACATTGCTAAGAAGAAAAGGTGCATATTGCGCCATTGATAACGATCAATAAGGGAGGGATCACATATGGCGTTATTCAGCGAAAAAGATGTGGAGAAAGAAGAGCCAAAACAACTAGAAATACCGAAGAAAAAAGCATTTCGATTTAACGAAAAAAATGTAAAAGAGTCACTTTCTGAACCAAAAGAAATTGTGAAGGTGGTACCCAACAAAAAGAAAGAAGAAAAAACAAAGGTAGAACCAAAAGTGAAAAAACAGAAGAAAGAAAAGTCAAAGAAAGATGTTTCGAAAAAGAAAAAACCAAAACTTTTAGGTTTTTTATCTAGAAAAACGAAAGAAGCACCACCAAAGGTAAAGAAAAGTATTGTGGAAATTATGCAAATCGTTGACATGACGGAGGATGGCATATTTGAGCTGAAAAATGAGGAGTTTTTAGAAATTCTTCAAGTGGAAGGTGACGATATGTTCTCTAAGAATAGCGATGAACAAGCATTTGTTATCTTCTCACATGCGTATTTTTATCAAGCCTACAAACAGTCCATTAAACTCGTTTTTTTAAACTTCCCATGTCAAACTACCGCACAACAACGATATATGGAGAAGAAAATTAAAGAATGTACCAGTCCTTTGTATGAACGGATTTTAAATCAAAAGTTAAAAGAACTTCAATTTTTAGAATGGGGCAGAACAAATCGGGAAGCCTTCTTATTTATTTACGGAGAAACGGAATTAATCGTAAAAGAACGTGTGGATGCAGCAAAGCGATATATCAAACGCTCTACCGAATTATTAGAGGTGGATGAAGAGAAAAAGTTAGAGCTTATGTTTAAATTGTTTAATCAAAATGCAAAATTAGGAACGAAAAATATATGGTAGTAAGGGGGAAACAATATGTTTGCGTTCAAAAGTAAAAAATCTAAAAAAGAAAAACAAGAAGAACTAAAAAAGAAGAAAGGTTACAACCCTTATTTAGTGGCTAGAGTTCAGCCACAAGGGGGAATCAGCTTTAAAGAAAGTTATGTGCAAACCGGTGATGGAGTAGGTACTTGTATTCATGTTTTTGACTATCCAACAGAAGTAAATGATTTTTGGTTAGAACAAATTATGAATATGCCGAATGTGATTACGACATTAGATGTAATGAGTGATGACCGAAAAGAGGTTGTTGAATCGATTAATAAATCCATGAGTGAACAAAGTGTTCGACATGATACAGCGAAGGATAATATAGATCGGATCGATGCGAAAAATGAATTTTTAGAGTTGGAAGCTCTTTATACGGATTTGAAACAAGGTGAGGTCATGAAACGTATTCACATCCGTATCTATGTTTCCGCTAGAACATTAGATGAGTTAGAAAAACAAGTAAAAGAGATCATGGAAACATTAGAATCTTATAACTGTGCGACACGTTCCTAACTGAAAAGGTTAGGCGCTGATTCAATATTCAGCAGAACTATTATTTCGAGAAGTCAAATGATAGGGTAACGCCTTGAAGGGCTTCCTCTGATACTCCGACATGCAGCATACAAAAGATAAGCCTGTAGTTGTGTGAAGCTCGGTGAAGTCGGCTGAGAGCTACCGTTAAAGTATCTCGATACTACGAAAACTGTCCAGCGGTGGATGGTGTAGCCTATAGGCCGGGAGTCTAAAAAGCACTCATGGGTAGAATGGATTCAACAAAACCAACGGGTAGGCAGAATCTGACGAATCTTCGAATGTACGGGTCTAGAACGATGACACATAGAAATGTGTGTGCCACGAGCGTGGTGCTGATGTGGATGAGTAAAAATAGTTGTTATGAAAGTCCATATGTCGTTATAGGCGACATCAAGTCAGTAGGCTTAAAGGAGAACCCTAAAAGTGTTATGCATAGATAGAAATAATGGAACGTGGAAAGCCACCAACATGGAGAACTTATCTTCGAGGAAGTGTTTGAAGGGAAGGTGTTTGTGAGATTAGCAAACGTATAACCTTCATTTATGGTGGTGAGAGTGATGGCATAGTACCGGTGAAGCAATGGAAACATTGCAGAGGGATAGCCATTAGTCTGATGAAAGATTGACCAACCGTTTCAACAAGCTACGCAGTCGAATTATAAGGTTCTTGTGAGACTAAAAAAGGTAAACTCTGAAAGGAGATCCGACTTATAAAGAAAACTGAAAAGCTTAGACACGCTGAATATTATGATATGCAGTCTATACTAGATGACTTGTATCAGCAAAGTCAAAACGGTAACAACTTTTATAAATTAATAGAGCTTATGAAGATGGATGAAAACATACGTTTAGCATATCGAAATATAAAAAGAAATATGGGAAGTCTGACAGCTGGAACAGATGGAATGACAATTAATGATATTAAAATGCTTTCAACGGATGAAGTGATAGAAAAAGTAAGAACGATGTTTGGTTGGTATGAACCACAATCTGTAAGACGCGTATTTATACCAAAACCAAATGGAGACCGTAGACCTTTAGGGATACCAACCATATGGGACAGATTATTTCAGCAATGTGTATTGCAAATATTGGAACCAATATGCGAAGCGAAATTTCATAACCATAGTTACGGTTTTCGCCCTAACCGAAGTACACATCATGCACTAGCGAGAATGAAATCTTTAGTGAATAGAAAAGGAAACGGATTTCACTACTGTGTGGATATAGACATTAAAGGTTTCTTTGACAATGTGCATCATGGAAAACTTCTAAAGCAATTGTGGACGATAGGTATACGAGATAAGAAATTACTTTCTATCATTTCAAGACTACTGAAAGCAGAAATTGTAAATGAGGGTGTTCCTCAAAAAGGTACTCCGCAAGGAGGAATACTAAGTCCGCTTCTATCTAATATCGTACTCAACGAATTAGATTGGTGGGTAAGTAACCAATGGGAAACGATAAAGACCTCACATCCATATAAGGGAAATAGTGAAAAATATCGAGCGCTAAAGAAAAGCAAATTAAAGGAATGTTTCTTAATTCGATATGCAGACGATGCAAAAATATTATGTCGTGATTATGTAACGGCTTTAAAAATGTTTGAAGCAACAAAAGACTTTCTTAGAACACGCCTACATCTGGATATTAGCCTTGAAAAATCAAAGATTATAAATTTGAGGAAAAAAGCGAGTCACTTTTTAGGCTTTACAGTTAAGGCAAATAAGAAAGGAAACAAACATGTGGCTCATAGCAGAATGTGTGTAAAATCCAGAAAACATGCGTATAGCAAGCTGAAAAAGGCTGTTAAAGATATAAGCAGAGAACAAACACCAGAATCAGTATGGCGATTTAACACGACTGTAATGGGAATACAAAATTATTATTCAGCCGCCACACATATTAATCACGATCTAGATCACATGAGTTGCCATCTCATAAGAACACTCTATAATCGACTGAGGCGAGATTGGAAAAAAGCCACTAAGAGTGACATGTCGACTGTATTAAGGAAAAGATATAAACGATACAATCCTAAATTGTATAAAATCAAAGACATCGTATTACTACCTATCCATGCGCAGAAGCACAAACCGGCTAGAAATTTTACTCAGTCTATCTCAAATTATACAAAAGAAGGTAGAGAGAAAATACATGATACGCTAAAAGCCGTAGATAGGGAGACACTCCGACATGTACAGCGTTTTTATATGAAGCATCGAACAGTAGAATACAACGATAACAGAATTGCAAAGTTTATTGCACAGTATGGAAAATGTGCAATTACGAAACAAGAAGTTGGATTAGTAGGTTGGCACTGTCATCATAAAATTCCGTTGGAATTTGGGGGACAGGACAATTATGAGAATCTGGTAATTGTACTAGAAGACATACACTTAGCAATTCATAGCGATGATTCAGATAAGGCAAAATCAATCTTAAATAAGTACGACATTATTGAAGATAAGAAAGTGATGTTTGACAAGCTGAGAATATCAGCGCGTCGACATCCTATCTTTGCTTCAATACAAAAGTTGGTCAATTGAATTAGATGGAGCGCCGTATGAGGTGAAAGTCTCACGTACGGTGTGAAGTGGGGGAAAAGGTGGAGATGATGTCAAAACCTTACCTATCACTATTTCGAGGAGCCGTCTTTTTAAATGAACAAGAGTATGAATGGGATGCACTCGTAACGAGCTTTGATACACAAAAGAATTATGTGAACCGAAGAAAAGGGAAAGAAATTCCGGCAGTTAGTTTGGCTGGTGGATGTCCGTTTCATTATTCTTATTTGCACGATCCATACGGTACGTATTATGGAACAACGAAAACAAAAGGAAATGTTATTTTTGATATTTTTCATAAAGACGAACAAAGAAAGTTTTATAACGGTGTAATGATTGGAAAGCCTGGTGCTGGAAAATCAACATTACTAAAAAAGAAATCAGTAGACTATGCAAGTAAAGGTCATTTTATTCGTATTTTTGATATTGTAGGTGAATTCGAGGAAACAGTACGTGATTTGAACGGGAAAACAATTGCATTAGATGGTTCGCAAGGTCAAATTAATCCACTTCAAGTATATAAGACAGCAGAGCTTGAAGAAGTTAGTTTCACTCAACACTTATCTAAACTGACAATTTTTTATCGCTTCATTGCACCAGAAGCAAAAGATGATGAAATTAAAGAATATGAAAATTTGCTTCGTAAATTATATATTCGTATGGGATTATGGAATGATGAGAAAGGAGCAAAAAATGAAATTACAACAAGGAAACCAAATGAGTATCCCATTTTCTCAAACTTTTTATCTTTTGTTCGTGATGAATTATATGAGAATGTAGAAAATAGAAAACACCATGAGAATTTAGGAGAAAGCAGAAAACATCGTTTAGAGTTGATTGAATTAAATCTTGTAAATTTAGTAGAAGCATATGCACAATTATTTGATGGTCATTCCACTATTGAAAACTTTAAAAAAGAACAAGTTGTATCGTTTTCCTTACGAAACATTTCAAATTTTAAACCGGAAGTATTCCAAGCGCAAATTTTTAATGTTTTTAATTTAATATGGGATGAAATGATATCCAATGGTGCGCCACAATTAGAGGCATATACTAAACAACAACTTTCTTTTGAAGATGTAGTTCGTTACTTCATTATTATTGACGAGGCACATCATATAATTAACACGAAAAAAGAAAGCGCTCATGCTTTACAATTTTTAACTAAATTTAGCCGAGAAGATCGAAAATATTTTGCAGGGCTTTTATATGCAAGTCACACGATTCGGGATTTTGTACCGGAAGGTTCTTCACAAGAAATGATTGATGAAATCAAAAAGCTCTTTGAACTTACACAGTACAAATTTATCATGCAGCAAGATAATAACAGTTTAGATATGTTACGAAAAGTATTTGCAGGACAGTTAAGTGAAAGTGAGATTGCAGCGATTCCACATTTACCAACAGGGGATGTCATTTTAAGTATTGGGGCTGTAAAAAACATTCACTTCCATGTAGAAGTAACAGACGAAGAATTGATGTTGTTCGGGGGAGGTGCTTAATACCATGCATCTAGTTTTAAAGATCATACCAAAGAAATGGCTCATCACTTTAGCACTAATTGTGATGGGTCTTTTTTCTTTTCTTTTACTTGGAATCATGACTATTTTTATTGCGGCAATGGGTGGAGAGAGTGGAACAGACACGGGTGATATTACGTATACAGGTGAAGGGCAAGTGATGAATGTTTCACCCGAAGTTTTAAAATGGGAACCTACGATTCGAAAGCATGCGAAAGATTTTGGCGTGGAACCATTTGTCGCTTTAATGCTTGCACAAATGATGCAGGAGAGCGGAGGGCGTGGAAGCGATCCGATGCAATCATCAGAGGGTGCTTTTAATACGAAATATTGTAAATCACCAAACTGTATTACAGATCCAGATTACAGTATTTGGGCTGGTGTACAGGAGTTTAAACATGCGATAGAAAGAGCAGGTGTAACGAGTCCTGGTGACATGGATCATATCAAAACAGCTCTTCAAGCCTACAATTTTGGAACAGGTTTTTTTGATTTTGTTGGCGCAAATGGTGGCAAGTATACGAAAGAATTAGCAATCAAATTTTCACAACAACAGTATCAAAAAGTAAAACATACTGGTATGTATCATTGTTTAAGACCGGAAGCCGTTCCATTTGACGCGTGCTATGGCGATATTTTGTACGTTGACGCAGTTTTAAAGTATTATCAGCCGGGTTCTGTCGTTTCTGGTGGAGGAGGAAATGCAGGAAGTGGAGGAAGTAGTGGCTCAAAAGTTGCCGATGTAGGTCGCCAATGGATAGGGCGTTCTACCTATGTATTTGGTGGAGGACGTAACACAAATGACATTGCAAGAGGGATTTTTGATTGTTCAAGTTTTGTGCGCTGGGCATTCGAACAAGTAGGAATGTATACCAGTCCGATTGGAGCTGTAAGTACGGAAACATTAAATAAAATCGGTACAAAAGTATCAGCAAATGATATGAAACCGGGTGACGTTATTTTCTTTGATACCTACAAGCATGACGGACACGTTGGCATTGTAATTGATAAAAATACTTTCATTGGATGCCAAACAAATAAAGGTGTTTCCATTGAAGATTTAAATAATCCGTATTGGCAAAAAGTCTTTTCTGGTCATGTAAGAAGGTTCTAAAAATCGAAAGAATAGGAGACTGTAAGTATGAAAGATAAACGGAAATTCTTGTTTATTGTGTTTGTCATTTTAGTTATAGGTGTGACAGCTTTTAATATCTATTTGAGTAAAAAATCAATGAGTGATGGCAAAGAAAAACAGTTAAAACTTTCAAATGAATTACTAACAAAACAAAATGAAGACTTAAAAAAACGACTGGATAAGGTGCTTCCTTCCGCACAAGAACAACAAAGAAGGGCGTATTTATCGACAGCCGAAACATTTATTCAATTATCATTTCATCGAGAAAAAGAAGGCTACAGTGAGCGAAAAGAAAAAGCAAAATCTATTATGAGTGAAGAACTTTTACAACAATTCTATCCCACTGACAAATACGAATTAGGAGATACCTATAAAACAAAACCAATAGAAATGAAGTTTTATTTACAAGAAAATGAACCCGATAAAGAGGAGATAAATGTGCTAGCTGAATTTATAAATGTCACGACAGATTCAACGCAAAATCGAGAAGAAAAAGTAAACAATGTGTTGCGAATCATCATAAAAAAAGAAAAGGAAACATGGCGAGTTACAAGTGTGGAAGAGTTAAACATGAAAGTTTTATAACGAAAAAGGTGGGGTGAGAGTGTGATAGGTGCAATTGGTAAGAAAAGTGAAAGAATCAATCTAAGAAAAAATAAGTCGTGGGTCTACCTAACCATTATCAGCTTTCTATTTTTAGGTTTTTTCGCTTTTTTGACGTCTGAAATTTACATGCCAAACGATGAGAAACTATTCCATACGGAAACAAATAAAGTAGTCAAATTATCGGGAATGGGAAAATTGATTGTAGAACAAAGGGAATACAATCCACACAAAAACTTTATACAAATTCGTTTTCGGATAGAAGGATATGAGGAAACAGGATTTACATTCAAAGCACAAGAAAAAACAAAGTCTGGTGTTCAATTACCTGTCAAAGTGTTGTATGAAGAGAACGGAAATTATGTGGTAGAAGTAACAGAGTTATCTCCGAATTGGGGAGCGTTAGCTTTCGATATTTACAATAAAAACAGTGAAAAAGAACAAATGGATATTCGTAAATTCACACAAGATGTTAACGAATATGAAGAAGAAAATGCAGCAACAAAAAGTCCGAATAAACTTGTACAGTCGATTTTTACCGATCAAAGAAAAATAAAAGCAAATGATGAATTGTTAGCTGAAGATAAAAAGACATATGAACTAGATTTTATAGAAAGAGACAAAAAAGATATTGAAACAAAGATTAAAAACTATGGGAAAGCAATCAAACTGGAAGAAGAAAATGCGAAGACAGTTTATGAGAAAGTCAAAGAATTAAAAGATGAAATGAAGTACCAAACCGAAGCGGAAAAAACAGAAACGCAATCGAAAATAGCATCCTTAGAATCGAAAATAAAATCATCAGAAAAGAACGTTGAACTGTTTAAAGGAGAACAAAAAATTACACGAGATAAGATCAAAAAATTAGAAGAAAAGGCACAAGAAATTAATAAAAAGTGAAAAAAGTCGTGTCGTCAGTGAGTACTCACCAGTGAAATTTGAGTACTCACTGAGTGCTCATTTGGTCATTTTTGTATCGTCAGTGAGTACTCATCAGTTTAATTTGTGTCATCAGTGAGTACTCACCTTGCAGGTTTTCTTGTTCCCATCGTTTTGCTAGGCTCCGCCTAGCTTCACACCTTAGGTGGGAACAAAAACCCCTTATGCTCTTCTAACTATTTTTTGATCTCTACCCAAAATTGCAGAAAGGAGAGGGGAAAGTGGAAATTAGAATAAGAGAAGTAGATCCAATTGCCGTAAAGAAAATAGATGAAATTGCAAAGAGGAAAGGATTATCCCGGCAGAAATTTTTGAAAGACCAAATTGAAATGTTGGCATTTTTTCAGCAACAAAATAAAAGGGAAATGGAATTAGAAAATCTCATTGAAAAGAACATCCATATGATGAGTGATTGTTATAGCGCAATGGAAAAAATGAATGAGTTTATTCATATGATGATGCAGGATGTTGAAAATGAGTAATGCCGTTCCTGTTCAGTCTTCCATCACACCAGGTGTTGTTTTAAAAACAAAATTTGTGTTACCAAGTTCGGACGCTTTTCAGAACTATATTGATTATGTAGATCGGGAGGAAGCGAAAAGTGAAGTGAAGCTGAATCCGAAAATGTTCGAAACGTATCAAGACTATATGGGGAATTCAGAAAAGACATCGGCACTATTTACGGAACACGCAAATCGTTTAACAGAAAGTGAGAAAAAGTCCTTAAAGGAAATGTTTAAAACCGCTCATGAGAATGGAAGTATCATGTGGCAAGATGTCATTTCTTTTCATAATCCCTGGTTAGAGAAACAAGGGATTTATGATAAGAAAACAAAAACGTTGGATGAAAAAAAGTTAATGGATGTAACACGGCTTGCGATGAAGGAAATGCAAAAAAGAGAGGGGTTGGAAAAAAGCTCTATCTGGTCGGCAGCCATTCATTTTAATACGGATAATATTCATATTCACGTAGCAACTGTTGAACCATTTCCAACGAGAGAACGTGGCAAAAGAAAACCAAAAACGTTAGATGCGATGAAGGGAAAAGTCGTAAACAATTTGTTAGATCGTAAGCAGGAACAAAAACAAATTAATGATCTGATTCGAAACAATATGGTGGGAAGCAAAAAAGAGGATTCCGTTTTTGATTGGCGCAATCAACATCTGAAACCGTTGTTTTTACAAATCTATAAACAGTTACCAAGTGATAAAAGACAGTGGCAATATAGCTACAATACGATTCAACCATTAAAGCCGGAAATTGATGAATTAAGCAGTCGATATATTCAACATCATCATAAAAAAGATTACGACCAGTTTCTCCAAAAGCTAGATAAAGAAGTGAAAGTTTTTAAAGAAGCATATGGGGAAGGAAAGTATGATAAGAAGCAATATGAAAATTACAAGACGAATAAAATTAATGACTTGTATAAAAGAATGGGTAACGCCTTTTTACAAGAAATGAAGGCATATGATAAAGAACAAAAGAGAATCCATCACATGAAAAAATCAAAGCCGTTTCACAAATTTCAACAGAATGTATCTATTCAGTATTCTATGAGGAAAGTGGAACGTGCTTTTAAAAGTGAATATGAAAGCTGGAAGAACCAAAAGTATTATGAGCGTATGCAAAAAGAAAGTGCATATCAAAATGAAAGGGGTTATTAAATGAGTACAATTAGAAGACAGGTAACCATGGATCAAGCGACAGAGGATTATATAAAGGATTATATGGAGGAACACGGAATTCGATATACAGGGGAAGCAATGGGAAGAATTTGCAAGGAGCATGAAGCATCAAAAAGTACTGAATGGTCATTAAATTATATAACAGAAGTGGTATCAAAAAACTTACACGATGTGTTGAAAAGCGAACTAACAAAAATCCGTCTTGGTTCAAATAGTGCGGATAGAAATACACAAGTTTTGATTGAGTTATTAAACGGTTATTTCTTTTTAGAGGGGGTAGACAGCATTATTACGACTGATAAACAGGAGATGGAAAGTGTGAAGATGGCAAAGAAAACCGTGGAAGAACGAATTAGTCATGCAAGACAAAAACGTTTAGATCATGAGGCATCAAAGAACAATGTAACGTAAGCTACATTGTTTCTTTTTATAAAAAAACAGGAGGTTATTTAGATGTTATTATTTCGTGAAGATATCGCATTAGGAGTCATTAAAGAGGTTGGAGAAGGTGAACTTGTTTTACTTGTAAAAGAGGAAGAATTAACAATTAAAATTACACGAGAACAAGAGGAAGAACTTGCAGTTCATGTCATGAATCAAGAGAATATGTTAGTTCCGGTTAATGTAAAAACTCATGAGCTTTTCTTTGATACAGCTGAGAGATGGAATGAAGAAGAAATGGAGGAATTGCAAAAAGCGAGTGAAAGAGTAGGAGAAGATCATGAGTAAAAGTTATAAGAAAAAGTATCAAACGAAATCTCCGGAAGAAAAGAAAGAAGCGGTGCAAGCTTTAACAAAAAAGATGGAAAAAAGCGTAGAAGGTTATTTTCGTACACCGGGAGATTTGAAAGAGTATTTAACGTTTATGGCAAAGTTTTATCACTATTCACCATCTAATATTTCATTAATACAGAGTCAATTCGAAGGAGCCAGTGCAGTTGGTTCCTTTTCTTTTTGGAAAGAAAAAGGGTTTGCGGTTAAGAAGGGTGAGAAAGGAATCCAGATCCTTGTTCCAAACCGAACTGTACCAAAATTCAAAGACAAAGAAGGCACTTGGAAAACAGTAACTAAAGCAAGTGAGGAAGAGAAAAAACAAATCGAATCTAAAAGCGTAGAAGTGATGCCTGGTCGCTTATATTTTGCTGTCGGTCATGTATTTGACCTGTCTCAAACAAACGCAAAAGCGGAAGATCTACCTCGTATTTTTCCGAATCGTTGGCTAGAAGGGAGCGTTACAGATTACCAGAGTTTATATAAAGGAATGGAAGCTATTGCGGAAAAAACGGTGTAAAAATTATTGAGCCGAAGCAAGAACTTGGGGTCGCAAAGGGAGTTAGTTACACCTTAACAAAAGAGGTTGCTTTGAATCCTAGAAACAGTGAATTACAAAATGTAAAAACACTTCTTCACGAATTGGCGCATGCCAAACTTCATACAGCAGAGACACATATGAATTACACAGCACCAGAAAAAGAGTTTCAAGCAGAAATGACAGCTTATGCCGTTTCTTCTTATTTTGGGATTGATACAAGCGAATATTCGTTAGGATATTTAGCGAGCTGGACACAAGGAAAAGAAATGAAAGATAAAACCAAGTTGTTGAAAGAAGTACATGAAACTTCGATTGAATTTATTGAAACAATTGAAAATACGTTAGAAAAGGAAAAAGAAAAAACTAATGAAAAGGGAGTAGATAATATGTCAAAACAAGTGTCTGATAATGGAAAAGAGCATGTAGTGACAGTTGAAATATTGGATAAGGATATAAAAGATGGCGAGATTGCAAAATTACACATGGTGGATGCAGAAACCAAAGAAGTATATCATATGGCAATTTATGATCCGGGTGTATTAGACCGTGATGAATTTTATAATGGCGAAAGGGACGTCTCTAATATTGAACATATTTTTAAAGGAGATGTTTATGAAAAAGTAAGAGATACTCTTCTTGATGGAAACGAAAGTCAATCATTTACTGTACGTGAAGAAGATATGCTTATTCCTTTAAGTGAGTTAGAACAAGATGATCGATACGCTATTTTATTTAATACAGAAAAATATGAAGCGGCTAAAATAAAAGAAAATGAAAAGCAGAATGAAAATGGAGAACAGAATGAAAGTGAAAAAAATATTTTACTAGTGGAATACATGAGTTTAAGTAACACGACACAAGAACTCGTTTCTGTTAACCATTTAAGAGAACAAGCAGATAAAAATCGAGCGTTTGAGCCTGTAGAAGGTGCAGAAAAATTGAGTGATAAAGAATTTATTGAAGCATTTAACGAGGCGAATCAAGAAAAGTATGCAGCACTAAATCAGAATGAAATTAATCGACCAACTATGCTAGTTCAATGGAGCGACAACGAAACTTTTAAGAATAATCAACTGATCCCATTTGGAGAAGCCAATGAAAAAATGGCTGAAGTCATTTCAAATATTGAAAAAGCAAGAGAAGAAGCTAAAGAAAGAGGTCAAACCATCCCTTACGATCAAACTCGTTATCATGTTGCCATTCCAAAAGAAGTCGATAGGGATTTTGGGAGAATGGAGCTTGTGAGTATGGATCGTTTCAATATGGGAGATGGGGACTACAAGACACCATATGAACAAGTATTAAACGAGAAAAGGTATCTATCGGATGAAGTGAAACAAGCGTTACGAGATGAGGTAGTGAACCATAGAAATAACAAAGAAATACCGATGGAAAAAGCACAGGAAAGTACATTAGAAACGTCAAAAGAGACACCCAATCACTTAGTTACAATTGAAGTATTAGCAAACGGTTTGCACGATGAAGAAGAAGTCGCAAGAATCCACATGATGGATGCTGTTACGAAAGATATTGATTATTTGTCTGTATGGAATCAAGATTCAACAAATCGGGAAGATTTATCTGTTTTCCTCATGGAAAAGAACGGGAAACGGGAAAATTACTCCTTAGATAACATTTTGAAGCCAGATTTATATGAAAAAGTTCAAAATTCTATTTTTGATGGAAGAGGAAATTTATCATTTGTCATTCATGAAAAGGATGCAAATATGAGTCTAGATGAAATCGTAAAAGATGAACGATATGGAATCTTAGTTGATAAAGCGGAGGAACAAAAAAATCCCTCATTTAATGAAAAAGAAGTGGAATTGTATAAAGAAATGAAGAAGGAAGGATATGCACCTATTGCTTCTCTAGATCAACAAATTCAACCTTTAAAAGAAAAGGAGCCAACTACGTTAGATAAGGATTTAAGCCGAAAATTCGAAGCATACAGACGTTCACAATATGAAGAAACACCAGATGATATTGATAGTATTGTCACTCGTGTAAAAGCTGAAGAGCGGTATTATACAACAAAGTATGTTTCGATTGATAATGAGCTGGTAAGCCAGGAACACGTTGTGAAATTAGAAAACCAGGTGGATGAGAAACTTGGGAAAGAAGGAATAACGGTGAATCAGTCTACAACTTCAAAGGAAATGGATGTAGATAAAAAATTTCAGCCATTAAACGGAAAACAAACGAATAGTAAAGAAAAAGACAAGGAGTCAGAACCTGGTAATGTAGAGCAGTCGAAGGCTACAAAGAAATCAAGTAGAAAAAAAGAAACAATGGAAATGGAACGATGAAAAATTTTATAAATGGTAAATCAGATTAAATCATTTTTTGTTACTCAATTGAGAAACGGAAAGTGATTTTTTTATATCTAAAAATGAAAGAGGGTAACAGGAAAAGCCCTCTTTCTCATTTGTAAAACGAAAGGAGCGAATGTCATGAATGTATGGCTGTTTGGGGGCTGTATGTTCCTTGTAGCGGTCTTTTTGAACACGTTGTTATTATTCGGCCGCAGATTAATGAAAAAGCGGAGAAATAAGAAATGGAAGCGTGAAACTGAAATTACAGATTAATAGGAGGTATTACTTATGGGGAAAACATTGTTTATTGCAGAAAAGCCGAAGGTAGCTGTTGAATTATTAAAATCACCTAGATTTAGAAACTCACAAAAGCATCCAGGAAGCAAGCCATATTATGGATACTATGAAAATGAAAATTACATTATTAGTTGGTGCCGAGGGCATTTATTAGAACTAAAATATCCGGAGGAAATGGATGAAAGATACAAAGAATTTAATTTTAATCACTTGCCAATTATTTTAGAGCCGGAATATAAAGCGAAATCAGATAGTCTTGAACAAATTGAAATACTGGTTAAGTTGTTAAATCGTCCCGATGTAGATCATGTAGCAAACGCTTGTGATGCGGATAAGGAAGGTGAGCTTATCTATCGTGAAATAGTTGAATATGCAGGTGTGAACAAGCGAGAATCACGCCTATTTATCTCTTCTTATGAAGCCGCAGAATTAGAGGGAGCCTTGAACCGATTAGAACCAGGAGCAGATTATGATGGACTTGCTCAATCCGCTAAAGCAAGGCAATACCTGGATTACATTCTAGGAATCAATGTTACAAGGGGCTGTACATCGAAACTAGCAAGAAACCAATTCTTATTGGCTTCTGGTCGTGTTCAAATGTGTATCTTAAATGAAATCCGTCAAAGAGAAATTGCTATCCAAAACTATAAAGAACAAACCTACTACAATTTGAAGCTACTAACCGAAAATGGTTTATCACCGGTAATGAAAACAGAAGAGCAACTGATAGATCCATCCCCATTACAAAAGATTGGAGATAGCTTGAAAGAAACGAATGTAGTCGTAACAGAATTTAAAGAAAGTACGAGAAAAAAGAAACCAAAATTATTATATAACTTAACGGATATCTACAAAGATGCTCACGCCAAACTGAAGATAAATGCGGAAACAGCAAAAAAACATATTCAGAGTTTGTATGAAGAAGGCTTTATCACATATCCTCGTTCTTCATCCAGGCACTTACCTACCGAACAAGTGGAACGAGTGAAAGAAGTAATGGCAGCATTAGAAAAAAGCGCCTATGCAAATCTTGTACAACAAGTGATCCCATCTTCTATTACAAAAAAACACACTACATTTAATGATGAATTAGTTAGTAGTCATTTTGCCATCATCCCAACAACAAAATTATATGTCGGGACCAACCGAAATCCATTAGAAAAACGGTTATATGACTTAATTGTAAAACGATTTATCGGGAATTTTATGAAACCAGCAATCTACCTGGTAAGAGAAGTACATTTTATAGATCAAGAGGGCAACACATACAGTACAAAAGAAAAGATCCTACAAGAGAAAGGGTTTCTAAGTGTGTTTCAAGAGGATATAGAAGAGGGATCGGTTGAAGCATTTCAGATACCTATTTTACGAGAAGGAGATTCTTTCAGAATCGTTCAGTATGAATTGATTGAGTCTCGAACAAAGAAACCAGCCTTTCATACCGAAAGTTCCATTTTAACCTTTATGGAGACGGCAGGGCGTAAATTAGATGATGAACATTTGAAAGAACTTATGAAAGGAAAACGGATTGGTACAGTCGCAACGGAAGAAACGTTTATTCCAAAACTGTTAGAGCGAAGCTATATTGATGTTACCAACAGTCAGATTCGAACCACTAATATTGGTCGTGCGTTTATAGATGCTTTTCCGGTAGATGAAATCAAAAATCCAGCTTATACGGCTGAAATGGAAGGGATGATTTACATGATCGAAAAGAAAGAAATGAAATATGAGGAATTTGTAGAGAAAACAAATACGTTTGTAAAAGATACGGTGGAACAATTAGGCGCAATGGATGATAAGGTGTCGGATAGCATTATTAATACTTGGAATCAGCAGATTGAGGTGTGCAAATGCCCTTGTAGAAAGGGGAAAATCCTTCATAAAGGTAATTTCTATGGTTGCAGTAATTATCCGGAATGTGAAATCTCCTTACCGAAAAAAATTAAAGAAAAAGCGATTCCGGAAGCGCAAGCGAAAAAGCTGTTTGAAGATAAGAAAACAGATCTTTTAAAAGGATTTAAGTCCAATGAGAAGGAGTTTTCCGCTTATCTAGTGTTACATGAAGGGAAAGTTAAATTTCAGTTCCCAACACAAGAGGAGCTGTCATTTGGTAAATGTCCAAAATGTAAAAAAGGGGATATGCTTCATCGTAAAACATTTTATGGATGCACGGAGCATAAAAACGGATGTGATTTTATGTTACCAGCCAAAATGAAAGGGAAAGCAATCCCTGGTAATCAGATGAAGAAGCTAATCCAGTATAAAACAACGGATTTTATAAACGGCTTCCAAGGAGAAAAGGGAGAATTTACAGCAGCCATCTATATGGAAGCAGACGGTAGTTTGAAATTCCGTTTTCCAACGACTGAAGATCGTACAATTGGCAAATGTCCATTGTGTAAGAGTAGGGTTCTTGTAGGGAAAAGTAACTACTTATGTGAGAAATACAAAAAAGGCTGTGATTTCATTATTTTTGGTACATTCTCTGGTAAAAATTTAAGTAGTAACCATGTGAAAAAGTTATTAGAAAAGAATGTAACGGATCAGATCAAAGGGTTTATCTCGAACAAAAACGGGAAAAAATTTGACGCTCGTTTATCATACAGCGTACAGGAGAAGCGATTAAAATTTTTATTCGGCAAATAAAAATTGAATGCATGTAAAAGAGGACTAGGAAACGGAATAGTCCTCTTTTTTATTTCATTTTATAGAGTAAAGGGGGGATTCCGTAATGGCACATGTCAGTACGGAGGATGCGATGAAAGCAAGAAAAATTGACTTGATTTCATATCTGGAAGCAAAAGGAGAAACGTTTAAGAAAGAAGGAAATTATTATCGTCATACGGAACATGACAGTCTCATCATTAAAGGGAATCAATACGCCTGGAATAGTCGAGGGGAGAAAGGATATGGAGCGATTAGCTTTGCCATGATGTACTATGACATGACATTCCCTCAAGCCGTGATGGACATTCAGAAGGGGGACTACAAAGAGTTTGATCGTTCAAAAGCTGAAGAGGAGCGCAAAAAAGAGCAGCAGCCATTTATCTATCCAAAGCACTTAGAGGTGCCGAAACAAACAGAAATCAAGCAGTACCTAATTGATGAAAGAAAAATAGATCCTCGCCTGGTGAACTGGTTGATTAAAAAGGATCTCATCGTCCAGGATAAGAAAAACAATGTCGTGTTCAAATGGAGAGAAGAAGGTGGCAAAGGGCAAGTCATTGGAATGAACCGTCAAGGTACTGTCAAAATGGAGAATAAAAGAGGAAGTTTTAAACAAATCGTCCCGAATTATGAAAAAATCAATGCAGGTTTTACGGTTGATGTGGGTAAGCCGGATAAAATCTATTTTTATGAAGATCCAATCGATATGTTATCCCATTGGAGTATCAAGCAAAATAAAATACAAAACGCTCGCCTGGTGTCTATGCATGGATTGAAATCAAAAACAGTAATTGAATCTTTAATGGATGCGAAAAAAGAAGGGCACGATATTAAAGAGGTCATTATGGCAGTTGATAATGATAAGGCTGGGAGAGACTTCATTCAAACGATGAAATGCTTTGTAGATCTTAAAGAGGATATTCCAAAGAATGAAAAAGAAGATTGGAACGATGTCCGGAAGAAACAAGTGAGTGAGCAACAGGTAAAAGAAACAGCACAACCAAAGAAAATAAAACCAATTAAAGAGGTGGAGAGAAGTGTCTAATCTACCAGAAATGCCAAACATATTACAAATTTTGATGTATGGTTTTATCCTTTATGTTCTTTTTCGTATTTGTAAATTTATGTACCGGAAGATCCAGGAGCGCAGAATATTAAAGCGAATGGCTAAGTCTGGTATTCGCTATATAGACAAAATGGACGGACATCAATTCGAAGTATACTTAAAAGCTCTCTTTCGAGAGTTGGGTTATTCTCCAACAGTCACAAAGCAATCAAATGATTTCGGAGCGGATCTTGTATTGAAGGGGAAAAATCGTATTGTAATCCAGGCGAAACGCTACGGGATGAAAAATAGAGTCGGTATCAGTGCCGTACAAGAGATATATGCAGCGCAAGCCTATTACAAAGCACATGAGGGCTGGGTTGTAACAAACAGCGTGTATACAAGGCAGGCGAAAGAATTAGCGGAAGCTTGTCATGTAAAACTAATAGATCGTGTAGAACTTCAGAAATTGATTAATAAAATCAATCCCGAATATTCGGCTGAAGATGTGTATCAAGGGGTAAAACCTGCAGAACGGAAATGTCCAACATGTAAACATGATTTAGTCGTTCGTAATTCAAATAAAACAGGAAATAAATTTTTTGGCTGTTCACAATATCCCACATGTACACATACAGAACCAATTAATACATGAGCTGTGATGAAAATCCGGCTCTTTTTTCATTTGTTTAAATAATACATGGAAAAAATCAGTTTAACTAAAAAACGACCCTTCAGATTTAGTTGTATGGGGTTTTGATGGAGTTGTTAATATAATAAGTCTTGTTTTTTATAGAAACGCATGTAAAGGGAGAAAAGGAATTTAAATGCGTTTTTAACTTTTTTAGAGAAAATAAAAAGGGTAGTCATTATTTACGACTTAACCCTTTGTCTACGATCTGACGAATTGCTTCATTTCGATTCTTCAGCTTATTTTCATGCCAATAATTTTCTATTTGTTCCACTTGTTCTTTTGTAAAAGTAACTAAAATTTGAGTGTACTTGTCTTTATTAACAGCCATATAACATCCTCCTCTATAAAAAATATTATAAGTTATATAACTTATATTGACAACCAGAAAAATGAGTAATAGAATAGTTGTATAAGTTATATAACTACATTGAGGAGGTTATTACATGGAACGGAAAGTTAAAAAGATGATGGCTGATCTTCAATTTATTATGAATCATGGTCAAATAAGTGTAGATTTTATGGATTTAGGCTATAAAAGAATGCTTTTTAGTGCATTAGAAGCTACGGGAAAACAGTTTAATGTGCATACCAATGAACATAATGAAACAAACTTGTTCTTAGAGTTAGTTTAGTAAATTTACGCAATGAGGAGCTGTTAATGATGGAGCAGTTAACTATTTTTGACGTAATGGATGAAACTAAAAATAAGCTTTATGAGGTATTAGAGAAAAATGGATTAAATTATAAAATTCATAAATACTATTTATATTCGAATTATGAAGGGGCTGTTCAGTATTATTATATAAGAACAACTGATAATACAATTATTGATTTGTGTATCTCTGATTTTCCAGAAATCTTCGCTATCCATGAAGGGTTTAGCGATAAACAAATTAGAAATATTTACAACTGGAACTTATAAGCTATATAAATAACAAATTTAATTATTGGAGGAATGAAAAATGAAAATTGGTGTATCTGAGTGGAAAGCATTGAAAAAAGAGACAAAGTTAAAGCTATTACGCTATGCGATGCTGGAAAGCAAGTATAAGTATGCAAAATAAAAGCTCTTCATTTGCAAAAGCAAACAAAGAGCAAAAGTCTGAGTGACTGTAGAGGAAAGAAATTAGCAGATTTCTTTCCTCTATATTTTAACATATAAAGAGTTGTAGAGAAAAGGGGCATGTAGAATGGAAGAAGGTCGTATTTCCTTTCAGCGAGGGTTAAAAGAATTTCTTATTATGATTGTCTGTTTTTGGTTCATTATGTTCCTCCTGTATGGTGAAAGCCTGTTACAATAGTAAAGAATAAATTGGGTACAAATTGATAATGAAATGGGGAAAGATGCTAGATGAAAGCAACCGGAGTGACTAGAAAAGTAGATGGATTAGGGCGTGTAGTAATTCCAATGGAACTTAGAAATACGCTTGGTATTAAAGAAAAATCACCATTAGAGATTTTTGTAGAAGGGGAAGACATCATTTTACAGAAGTATCAGCCTGGTCATGTTTGTGCATTAACAGGAGAAGTGTCAAATCGTAACATAGCATTAGCAAAGGGTAAGATCTCATTAAGTCCAGAAGGTGCAGAACTATTAATAAAAGAAATAGAACAGTACCTTGTAAAATAAGTGCTCCTTTCAAGGGGCTTTTTTTTATGGTTAACAAAATAATTTCACGTACCGTAATAATTTTAAAAAACTAAAAAACTACAATAATAGTCTACATTTATTCTTATGTTGAATTAATCCGCTAAATGGAGACTGTATTGTTTGTTTTGGATAGATTTCTTGCGAAATATGTGTGGCTTTAAAACAAAGTTTGATAATTTATAAAAAAGTCTGATTGTTTAAAATAAAGATTGATAATATGTAAAAAAGTTTGATCAAAATCCTGTGTTGATGTGCAGGATTTTTTCTTATTCAGTAATCGGGCCATTTAATTGAATAAGACTACATAAAAAGTCACTTTCCCTTACGTAAGGAAAGTGACTTTTTAGATTGATTTTTTCCCTTGTTATCAAGCTATTACTTTAAGTTCCTTTGACCAATTTTGAAAATGTTGTTGACTATTCAGTTGAACTGCATTATGTTATTATTAAGTTGAACTATACATTTGAACTGAATGGAAGGTGAGGATATGAAACATAAATTATTACCATTGTCTGAAACCATGCATTATATTTTATTAGCTCTGCGTGAGCCACTCCATGGCTATGCCGTAATGCAGAAGATAGAAAAGATAAGTAACAGTACTGTTATTTTAGCAGCTGGTACATTATACGGTGCGATTGAAAACTTGAATAAGCATGGTTGGATTGAACCTGTTGGAGAGTCAGGTCGGAGAAAAGTTTATATGATAACTGCAGAAGGAAGCGCCATTTTGAAAATGGAACAAAATAGGCTATTGCATATTTTATCCCTGTACGAAGGAAGTGAATCCAATGAAGAAATTTAAGATGTTTTTTGATATTGAAAAAGAGGAGCAATGGCTGAACGAGCAATTACAAAAAGGCTATCGTTGTACAAATATTAGTGGATTAGGAATATACACTTTCGAAGAAACTGACAAGAGATATATTATACGACTTGATTATCAAGATTATTTACCTAAGAAAAAGTTGGTTGAATACAAAGGAATATATGAGGATTTTGGTTGGAACTATATAAAGGGGCCCTGGCTTAGTGGAATACGGTATTGGCAAAAAAAAGATGATGATCAAAATGAAATCTTCTCGGATCGCCAATCTAAGGATAATCATTATAAAAAATTAATGAATTATTCATTTTGGTTGGTTATGCTGTGTTTAGCTTATTCTTATATGTTTTACAAGGAATCGGGATTATATCATGAAGGTCTTTGGAGTATGAAAGGTTCATTATTTTGGAAGGCATTTTTATTTGAAACTCCATTTGTCTTTTTGAAGTTGTCTTCCACACTTCTGTTTGTTTTTTTGGGTATCAATTTCTATAAAGCTTATCGAAAGTATTCAATGTTAAAAGAAAAATAAACGTTTTTTAATTTTTCCAGAATCGGGCGCGATTGTGGAGTAACACAGGCAGAAAATGATCAAATTTTTTTATAAAAGAATGAACTAAATGAAAATATTAAGAACGTGTTTTGATCAAGCTTTTTTTCAAAACACGCTCTTTTCTATGATCGTTTATCAAGATTAATAGTATCAATTTGATCAAGCTTTATTTTAAAGCAACAATATGTACCTAGAGCAATATTTCAATTTAAATGTGATACGATAGTTATATATTCGTTTTGCTAGTAAAAGGAGATGAGTGTCGATGAAAAATCACATAAAAGTAAATGGAAAAATCCTTCAAACAAATAAAAAATGGTCACATCTCAAGCAAAGACAAAGACAACATATTTCTAATTGGTTACGTAGAGAATATACACAGTTTGTAAAAACACATTATAGAAAACCTAGAAAGTATGAACATGATGAGATTCTTCATGAAGTGATGAATCAAATACAGGAACGTGAAATTTGGATTCCTAATGGTGAAGTAAAAAGATATTATCTAAGCAAAATAGGAAAATGGTTTAGAAAAATAGAAAGTGAATGGGAATCACAAATATCCAACAGTGAAAAGCAACAGGTATTAGAAGAAAAGTAAATACAAACAAACCAGGGGGCGCATTTCATGTTTAATTTACAAGAAGATATGTATGAACAATTGAAAGAGAAAAAAGGGGCAGTTACAGTATTTTTAAAGAATGGCGTTCCAGTACGTGGGAAGATCCTTGCAACAGATAAATTTACCGTCCTAATGATGGTTAATGGTAAACAACAATTAATCTACAAACAAGCTATATCCACAATTGCTATGTAATACATACTGGCGTACCGCCCACATTTTAACGAAAATATACGCTAGGCAAAAAATACAATAAGCTGTCCATATGGACAGCTTATTTACATAATTATCGTTATCGGAAGTAATATATTGATAGGTCAATATTTACAAATCTTTTATATGTTTTCTAATATCTGCGGCTACTTTGGTAGGATCATCAATCTCAAAAAAGACATACTTATATTTTTCATGACCTTTTAATTCAATCATTACGAGAGGGACTCTATTTTCACAAGAGAGAAAGTACCATTCATCAGCGTATTTAAAACTTCCTTCAAAAATATTGAGAGGAGAAATTGATGTTCCAGGCATACGAAGCATCCATTGTGGAGGATCAAAATAGTCAACATACACACTCTTGATCGTGTTATAAGGCATTTTTAATTTTAGTTTTAATGCAAGTAATCCTGTTATCCCATTTAGTTTTAGAATCAGACCTTCATTATCAAACAATATTTCTTTCCCCATAATTCCCCCACTTTTCACGTTAACTTTTATACTTGTATACTCAAAATCCCTTTGATTTGTTTTTGGATGGTAAAACATGTTTCTCTACTCTTTCATATAGAGTAAGCAATTGCTTGATAAAAGAAAATTTCGGTACTAACCAATAGGAAAATAACGCTGAAACACATCCTATTAAAGCCCCTATTACAACATCAAAAGGATAATGAACTCCTACCCAAATACGAGAGATCGCTACACAAAATGCAAGTATAAGCCATAACCATCCAGTCTTTTTACGAGCAAGCCAAAATGAAAAACAAATCGAAAAAAAGAGAATCGTATGGTCACTAGGAAATGAATTATCTACAGCATGGTCGACAAGTTTATTAACATCAGGCAATACTGCAAACGGTTGATAATTCAAATGAAATTTCCCTGCTATTTTTCCAATTACCTCAGCAATCACAAAAGCAACCATCGCTTGAATAACCATCATCCTACTTTTTCTAGACCCGGTAAACCAATAAGCTATAATAATTAAACCAAGAATATATACCATATATTCTGCCAAAAATATCATGGCTGAATTTAGGAATGAATATTGTTTACCTAAATCATTAATTGCTCGAAAAATATCAATATTGAATTGAGAAAAAGACATTTTCAAATTCCTCCTTCTTTTTTTCACTATAATAAAAAAAGAAAAAGGAAAACATCGAACTTTCTTACAAACATTCGTGCATTCTTACAGTTTTGTCATTTTTCTCGTCATTTTGTAAATGTGTTCATCGCCTTGCCTTTCGCTATTTTCTTTGGAAAACATGGTGAATTACGAGAAAGAGCGCTACAGACAACTTAACAGTAAGAAGTCGATTATCTCTTAGCGTACAGGAAATCGGCTTTTTCTTTATGAAATTTTGCTTAGCGTACGAAATTTGCGCTTTGTTGATGCTACCGCTTATTGCAATCAATACAGAAAGCATAATATCTCTCCCTTTTTCCTAATTGTACCATTCGAAGGAAGCTATTTGTTCTAGAAATTGGCTGTATATTTTATACATGTTAGGTTTACATAACATCTTATTATCGGTAGTAAGAAAAAGGAGGAACCCTACTATCACAAGGGAACCTCCTTTTTTGTTCTATGGATCTATTCATTTTTTTATACATTTCTATCCTGGTGCGGTTTTAGAGTTCTTGTTTGCTACTGAATTAGCTGAAAAACTGTATAAAATCTTGCATGCTCTTAGCGTGGTTTTTTTAACGTTATCTTAACTACGATGTGAGAACTATTGTACTATCAATAGTTCTCACATCATTTACATGTATTCAATGTAAATATTAGTTTAATATATGTCTGATCATTTTATGATATCTTTTTTGTCTTTTTTTACTAAATCCATGCGGTGAGTTAATAGAAAGAAAGATTAAAACTGTACACTAAAACCATTAAATTTATGAATTCCTGTACCGAATTTAATAAGTTTTTCTTCTCTTAGAAACTTAACTGCCCATTTTACTTCATCTAAAATTTTGGGCTCAAGACCTAGCGTATTATGGGAGCCATAAACCATTGTAACATTTGGTATATCTGATATTCTCTCCAATGAATTAACTAAATCCACAGGATTCGTTGAAGGATAAAAAGCATATATAGGGGTCTCATCATAAAGTAAATCACCTGTGAATAAATAACCATTTGTTTCATCGAAAATGGATAAATGACCAGGAGAATGCCCCGGAGTATGATATATTATTAATCTTCTATTCCCCATTTTAATTACATCATCATCTTTTAATAAGCCTGTCGGTTCCCCTTGAAAAGGTTGATATGTGTCGGGATTAAACGTTTCTGGCGTAGGTATTGTTATATCTCTACTTATATCTTTTCTTATTTGCTCTATAGATAAGCCTTTTATTCCATTTACTAACCAATCTTTATCTCCTTCATGGACATAAATTCTTTCAAATTCTCCATGACTTCCGATATGGTCAGCGTGAACATGAGTCGTGATGACTTCAATCGGTAAGTCAGTCAATTGGTCTGTAATTCTTTTTATATTGTCAATTCCAAGACCTGTATCAATGAGTACTGCTTTTTCTTCGCCCAATAATAAGAATGAATGTACTTTTTCCCAATGCCCGCATTCACTAATTGCGTATGTATTTTCATCAATTCTCTGAATTGTAAACCACAAATCTTTAATCATTAAGAGCCTCCAAAATAATATTTTCGTTCTTCTTCTCCAAAAGACCCAAAATATCCTTTGTAATAGTAATGTTTATATCCTCAAAATTTATCGTAGACTATACCACGTAATTTCAATAATTCATCTTTCAGTCGTTTATTTTCTTCCTCTAGGTTTTTTATTCGATTATTTTTAGCTGCGATAAGAGAATCTTTACTGCCATCCGTCATATTTCGTTTTATAGTTTGCGGAGAATCTACCCCTTCTTGTTGCTTCCTTAATCCTTCAATTCGGTTTCGTATTTCTTGATTGTTATAGAGAAATGCCTTGGATACACCAGATTCCAAGGCAACCTGGTTAAAATTAATTTTAGCCTTTGTTTTTATAAGACGTTGTATTGCTTGATTGACCTTCTTTGATGTCTCTTGGCTTTTCATTAGTGCGTGTTTTTTAACACCTTCGGTATTTCTAACATGATTACTTCTCATAAGTACGTTCCTCTCCAATATATTCACGACCTTTTTTTCCAGCTAAATGATGTGTTATTCCACCTTTTAATGTTTCTAAAATAGGTTCTAGGCGGTCTAGAATAGCTTGATTTTTGTCTATCCACACTTGACGACCTAGTAGGGGTCACCATACATGCCCATCAACTTAAGAGTGTAAACAAACTGAAATTGCGTTCAGCTGGTTTAAAACATTCTTAAAATAGAAGTATATTCTTAAAAATACGCATACTAAATAACCCCTAACGGGTTTCACTTTTTTAATTATGCAACCTTCTTTTGTTTTCTCAATCCATTATATTCATAGACAACACCCATGATATCAAAGACAGTCTTCTTCTCGTATCTGTGAGATTTTCGTCCATTCTTCTGTAGAAGATCGAACAGGCGGATTAAAATCTTTGCTATTTCCTGGGTGCCTTTCTGTATGGCTTGATACAAAAGAGATAAATGATCTTGAATCATACCAATCGCTTTATATTCACTTAACTCCTTTTTCTTCTTTTGTAAAAGAAGTTGGCGCATTTTAAACATTGTAGAGGAACATAGGAAAATAGCGATTAGCTTTCCATATAATTGGCACTCCAACCGTTCCTGTTTTACATGACGATGATGGTCTATTTTGAAGAGTGATTTCCACGTTTTAAAGATAATCTCTATTTGCCAACGTAAAGTATATAATTCATGTACCTGTTCCATCGGAACCCATTCCCAAGGTGTATTCGTCACGTACACGTTTAACCCAGCTACCAATTTACTTTTCTCTGAGTATGTTCTATTTTTAGACTTTTCTTTTTCCGCAATCTTTGCTCGTCGTTTTTGAAGTTGCTTTTCTGTTAATCGATTAAAAATAACACGTGCAAATAGTTGCTGTTTATCACCGATATAAGCATGTTTTAATTCAAATATTTCTCCAGGCTGTAGTTGTTTCAAAATCTGTTTCACATCGATTTGTATGTATTCCGATTGTTTCTTAATGGCACCATTCTTAAAGTATTCTGGAGCTGGATTTTTCACATATACATTCGTATTTAATTTTAAACGAGAAATATAGTATGTACCTCGTTGATCCATTTGATCTAAGTCTTCTAATGAAAAATAACCCAAATCACGAATACATAAATCTCCTGGTCGTAAAGTATTTAAGCACTCCGTGCCAAATGTTTTGTCATTATTTTTTCCTGGTCCAACTTGAAAGTTAAGAAATTCTCCACTGTGCAGGTCATATTCTAATTGAATTTTAATTCCAGCTGCTTGGGCACATCCTCCAGAGCCTGGATATACATTCTTTAAAGCATTTGGCACTTGAAATACGGTGGCATCTAGGATACGGATTCGTTGGAAATAAGAAAAGAGACGGTTAGAAATTTGCGTTTGTTCACATACCTTTTGTTGTAATAGTAAAGAAAAAATATGTTTTAAAAACAAAACTGCTTTCACATTTAAACGTTTATTTAAGCCCTCAGGGCTGAGTAAAGTACCTGTAGCTGCATGAAGCCTACTACATAATCGGACTAAGGGATCACTTGCCACCCGTTGACTAATCCAAATACAAATATTAGCTAAATCTGAGCCAGAAAACTTACGTTGTCGCTTTATAAATCCGATTTCTCTTGCAAGTTCTTCTAAAAATACAGGTTTAACATATCGCTGTAATTCTTTCGCAAATGCTTGTAGCTCATCTTGAATCGAGAGATTCATAAGAAAACGTCATCCTTTCTAATCTAGCTTGTTTAGAAAGAATAACGTTTTTTGGTACTTAAGAGTATTAAAATTTTTTAAGTTTATGGGCATGGAACTAAAAAAAGATTAATCAAAATGGATTCCTCACTTTTGGGATGAACTTTCCCCCTTTTATAAAAAAGTTGGATTAAAAATCCCTTGGAATTCTTTAATTGAAAGAAGCAAAGTAACAAACATCGTATCTTTATTTTAAAGCCACAAATAGTGATTTTATAAGTGTTAAAATGCCGTCACAAAACACCATTAAAATGGTATAATTGGTTTATAATAACATTTTATGGAGGTGATTAAAATGATATACAGTCTTGTGAATATAGGAGTAAGTCTGTTAATTGGGATTATCTTTATATCAACTTCATTACTATTGAAAAAAAGACCACCAACAGATATTAATGCAATATATGGCTATCGAACAACTAGGTCTATGAAAAACATGAAACTTTGGGAAGCTGGAAATAGGTATAGCGCTGAAATCATGACACAAAATGGATTTATAATTATTATACTAGGAAGTATTATCAGCCTATTTTTAAATAACCCTTCCACTGCAATACTTTTAATTATGGGATCTATGCTATTACTAATAATCAGTATGATTATTAGAGTGGAGAATAAGCTAAAAAAACTGGAAGAACCATGTAGCTAAAATTTTTGTATGGAGTATTTGTGAATCTTTATAAAAAAGTTCGATTAAAAATACTTTGCAAACTTATATTGTACGATAAAAAAACGAATCTATTTTGAAAAATGATTCGTTTTTTTGAATAGGCATTAGAAAGAAATATATTTTTTTTGTACTTAGGGGTAGTGAAAATTCTTAAGTTGATGGGCATGTATGGTGACCCCTACTAGAAAAGGAAACAAACGAAGGTTCATCGTATTTTGTAGTACCAGAAGAGAAATTTAAGAAGTATGTGGTGTTATGGGGATATTTAATCCCACACGGAGTTTTCAATCAGCCGAATAAATGGGTGAATACGTATACGATAAACCCATTGGATACATATGTATTAGTACCAGAATTCAAGCCTGAAGAGTATGAATATATGATTTACGAAGAAACAAGGGTTGCTAGGCAATTGCATCAAATATTAGAGCCTTATGGAATAGATATTAATAATGAATTTGAAGAGTTCGTAAAGTTGAAAGAGATTCCAGAAGCAACCATAAGCCAAGTGAAGAGTTGCTTAGTGGAAAAAAAGTGCATGAATGAGTACCCAAAAGACTTTCCAGTAGTCGATGGCTACGAATATATAATTGAGGGTGAGAAAAAGAAACTTATTATTGAAACTGAAACTTACCATGATGATGACACACTATATGACCAAACGGGTAATTTTAATCATAGTTATATCGTTGAAACTTATCGTAAAACAATCACAAATGGATTTATTTATCTATTTAAAACACATAACAATGAATGGTATCAATATTATGCAGAAGACGATAGTAAAGACTGTTGGATAATGAAAGAAGTTTATGATGATGAGTTAGAGAATTTACCAATTTCATCTTATGAACTAATTGAAACAGAGAAACGTGAGATTCCGGAAGACGATTTAATACCTAAGATTAGTTGGGAAGAATTACTGAATCTGAATAGGGAATGTGATTTTTATTACTCCGATAAAATGTTTGCAATGAGTTTCTTAGCAAATGAGGGAAGATATAATGTAGTAAACATTGATGGGGAATGGAAGAGATATAGTGAAATGGTCTTTAAAGGAGAAGAACCATTTTCTAAATGGGATGATTTAATATATATTGGGACGTCTACACAAGGGGCAATTGAAGGAAAGCAATTTACCCAAGAAGAAATGATGCAATTTGCAGTATATATGCGAGAAAAGAGAGAGAAGTCATCATTGCATTAATCAAAAAGGGTTTACGAATTGGAATATTTCAACCCTGAATTGATAAGAAATAATCTAGACCAGGAAGAAACTTGTGCAGAGATAATAAAGTTGTTTAATTTACAATAAAGTCATTTAAAAAATAATATAATTGTTTAAAAATCCTTCTTCCACTAGCGGAGTAGATTAGCTCAATAAGGAATCAAAATAAGAATTTGTAGCTTCTGAAGAAATGGAAAAAAGAAAGGTTTTAAATACAAAGTAGACTCTGTTATACAGAGGTAGAGAGATATTATAATTCATTTGTGATAAATTAGGAATAGTTTGATTTGTTTAAAACTGAGTAGAGGATTATAAAGTGTGCGGTTTTTTGCCAAGTCCTATATGTCTTATCCTTTGGAGGAAATATGCTTAAAGATAATTTTAAAATTAGTAATATTCCCACGGTTTTATGGGGAGATAAGAGTGAAAAAATTTTTATTGCAGTACATGGAAGTATGTCAAATAAGGAAGATGCAGTTATTGAAATATTAGCTGAAGAAGCCAATCAAAAAGGTTATCAAGTATTAAGCTTTGATTTACCTGAGCATGGAGAAAGAAAAAATGATAATACTCCTTGCAAAGTACAGTTTTGTGTTAGTGAATTATCTATAGTTATGAATTATGCAAAAGAACATTGGAAAGAAGTAAGCGTGTTTGCATGTAGTATGGGAGCTTATTTTAGCCTTTTAGCCTATCAAAATGATGTGTTAGAAAAGGCATTATTTTTATCACCAGTAGTTAATATGGAACGAATTATCGAAAATATGATGAAATGGTTTAATGTAACACCAGAGCTTTTGCAAAAAGAAATGACTATAGAAACACCTGTTGGTCAAAAGTTATATTGGGATTATTTATGCTATGTAAAAGAACATCCTATTAATACATGGAATACAGATACATATATTATGTATGGAGCCAAGGATGAACTGTGCGAATTTGAAACTATTAACTATTTTACAAAAAAACATCGTTGTGAATTAGAAGTCATGGAAACAGGTGAACATTACTTTCATACTGAAGAACAGTTAAAGATATTTGAACAGTGGTTACACAAACATATCGATTAACAAATTACAATTTATCTTGGGTGAATATATAAACTGATAGGGGTAGCGTCAGGAAAATGCGGATTTACAACGATAAGGGAATTCTAAATTAAAAAGCCCAACTTCTCTGCAAATCAAAATAGAGAAATTGAGCTTTTTAGTTATTTCATTTATTTATTTATTTATTGAATTCATTAACTGGAAGAAGTATTCAGGTTTATGAGTCTTATTTAGGTTATACCATGAATGTAATGCATCTGGTGTAAATACATCTATTTTTTTCAGTACCTCCATTGCAAATTCCAGAGGAGCTATTCCTGATGCAGTAACTAAATTCGCATCAGATACCGCAGATCCCAACTCATAGAACTTTTCTCCTTTATAGTTAGGACATACCATTTTAGTATATTCTAAGTTATTACTTGTATGCTTTCTAGTATCCAAGTATCCCATATTCGCGAGGGCATCAGTTGCACCACAAATTGCAGCAACAATAGTGCCAAGCTTTAAAGCTTGGCCAATTCTTTCCAAGATAGGTTGATGAATTTCTTCACTCCAAGTAGTTCCTCCTGGTAAAATTAAAAGATCTTTACTCTCAAGAGTACATTCATCAAGGGAAATATCTGGTTTTATGCTCAGTCCTCCCATAGTAGTAATCATTTCTTTATTAGCTCCTACTGTAATTACTTTTAAAGGTGCTAAATCTTTTTTGAAATATCTTCCTGAGTTTAGTTCAGCAATTAAATATCCATATTCCCAGTCCGACATTGTATTAAATACATATAGAAAAGCTTCTTTTGTTTGCATCCAATAACACTCCAATCACAATTGATATAGCTATTATAATATAACTTCCCTGACAGTTAACGTCAGGGAAGTTATCATACTTGATGAAATTTTATTAAATCAGACAGAACTTCAATAAGTCTTTTCTTAAGACTTATTGGCTCAATAACTTTAATAGATTTATTGTACGGTAAAAGTAAATAAGGTACATATGTATGTATCATATCTTTTTCAAGAAGAAAAACTGCTTGATTTGAAGTCCGTTCTTGTAAATAATGTCCTAAAAACCAATGTTGGCAAATATCAGCCAATACACTTTTATCCCCATTAAGAACCAAAGAAATAATCCCTTCCTTATCTTCTATAGTTGGAAGAAGACTTTTTATAAAAAATTCACGTGCTGAAAAATTTTCTGGCCGGTTAAACTTATTTTCGGTTAGCATTAGACTTTCAATTCGATCTACTCTAAAACTACGGATATCATTCCTAAGATGACAAAATCCAATCACATACCACTTATTATTCCAATAGATAATTCTGTACGGATCGACCAATCTATAATTTAATTGCTTTTCGCCACTTTTATGGTAAAGAATTTTTGCTGAGTCCCCGTCAGCTACGGCTTGCTCCAACTCCTTCAAAAAAGGTTCCATAGAGAGTGAACTTAATCGACTTATTACTTCAAGACTAGTTAAATGTTGGTTTATCTTTGTTTCCTGTTCTTGATTTGAGTATTTACTTAGTTTTGAAATGGCCCTATTTAGTGCTTCACCTCCATAATATCCGGCTTCTTCTGCAAAAACAGCAGCGTGAAATAGTGAAGTTTGCTCCTCAAAATCAAAAAAAAGAGGAGCCTCAATAAAATTGTTCAATAAAGTGTATCCACCGTTATGTCCTGGTTCTGAAATTATAGGTACGCCACTTGTTGAAATTGTATCAATATAACGATACACAGTCCTTATATTCATCTCTAACTTTTCTGAAATTTGTTTTGCAGTAATTTTTTCACCTGAACGAAGCATCCATAGAATTGCTAACATATTGTCAATTTTAGGCATATAATTCCACCTCTATATGAAATTTATTTTCTATTATATATTTCTGATTTTTGGTATAACTCATCAACTGTTTCTTTCCGATAGCTTTCTATATAATGAGGCCCTAGACACATTTGTAATTTCACAAATTTGATTTACAGTCATATCTCCCTCTTTATAAAGCTTTACTGCATAATTCATTCCTGCATGATTTTTATGGTACTTCTTTAACCGACCTTTAAACTTGCCTTCTTTCTTAGCCAATTCAATCCCTTCACGTTGCCGCATACGGATAAGATCACGTTCTAATTGGTTTACACCCGCCATAACCGTAATTAAGAATTGGCTGTAGGGATTATCTTCTGATAAATCTAACCATGTATCTTTTAAGGATTTTAAATTTGCCTTTTTACTCCGTATGTTATCGATTAATTCAAATAAATCTTGTGTACTACGAGTAATCCGAGTTAAGTCCGTAACATAAATGATGTCACCTTCTTGTATATCCTCTAACATTTTTTGAAGTTGCTCACGATCTTTTGTTGCTCCGGAAACTTTTTCTTCAAAAATAATATCCATTCCGATTTCGTTCAGTTGCTGAAATTGCCTTGAAGGATTCTGGCTAGTTGAACTGACACGTATATAACCGATTTTTCGCAAAATATCACCTCATTTTTGAGACAAGTCTTATGAGACGCTCTTAACTATGATTTTATCAGTCTCCTACACTTGTATCAATAGAGTACACCCTATCGAGAAAGTTTTTCTATCTTAAAGTTGTATCTCCGCATAATCCTGACGCTATCCTATTTTGATGCAATTTTACATATCCAAATAAAGGGAATTAGTATACAGTGTATGATTAAGTTATTTTAATAATATTAAATTACATTGTATTTTTTCTTATGGGTTAAGATAACTGTCTTTTTATCTTATATATCAAGTTGTAACTATTATAATTACTTAGATGAAATCAAAAATTAATTTTATCAGGATAACATTTCCAGTCATAATAACAATTAAATAATATGATTTTCGAATATATTCGACAAAATTCTACTATTTACGCATTAAAAATTTAATGTTTTAATAAAGGTGTAATCGGTATGACCACTAAGAAAGGAGAAGACTACACTAATAAAAGTGCAGTAAAGTTGTAAGTAACATTATGTCGAATTTATTATCTGAATACTCAGTGGAATTTTATTCGGATAAGCTCTAGAATTAGCAAAATATCACCTTTGTAAAAAATGGCTTACTAGGTCTCTACATAGCAAAAATGATTTTATTTTATTACGAGGTGAAAGTATAAGCAATGTACAGCATAATTTCATCTTTTGTAATCTTGTAGGGATCTTACCGAAAAAACTAGGGGGGAATATTATGGATTCTGGTGCAAAAATGTTAGTTAGAAACATAGAGTAGCAAATAATAGGTTGAATTTAATGATTTACTTATTAAAAACATAGTGTTTTAATGATGGTGTAAAGTCCTTACATTCAATGCAGATACAGGGAATAAAAGCAATCTTTCATTTCTTTTATATCTGTATTTTAAGATCGGTGAATAGTATTGTAATATGTACATTTTATTATTCTGAATTAAACAGAAAAAACTTATACAATAAAATAACGGAAAATTCAGAAAGAGTTAAGGGGTTATTCCGTAACTAGTACGGTATTCCTTAATAGAATTCACCCTGTTTTATAGAATAATAGCAAAATTAAATATTGTAAATATATAAAAAAATAATCTAATAAAGGGAGATAACAATATGAAAAAATATAGTAAGAAGACAAAGCAAATTCTATCCTTAGCTATGATTGGAGCTATTGGTACATCATTTGCACTTACATCACCAACTTCAGCAAGTGCTGCTCAAGTTAATCCTGTTCAAACTATGGCACAAGCACAAGTAAGTGATTCTCTATCAGACTGGAAAGATCCATTCAAAAAGGCATATAGTGTTCTTCAGGAGAAAAATGCTTCATATAATATTGCTGGTGTTAATCATTATTTTAAAGATTATACTCTAAGGGATTTAAGTCTTCTTAACGTTTACCAATCTTCTGTAGAAGCAGATGGTTCTCCTATTATTACAAATTCGAAAAGCTTATTTGTAGGAAAGACAACTTTAAATAATAATAGTGATGAGGCACAAGTTCTTAGTACAAGTGAATTTTCAAAGAGTATCGA
>NZ_JARVHC010000005.1:0-9129 GCF_040459995.1 Bacillus cereus group sp. MG9
CAGTATTTAATTTTCTATTTTCCTCTCTCAACCCTAGATTTATCTTTTGAGATTCTTTTAAAGAATCATATAAACTATCAACTTGACGATTCAATTCCTTATTTTCTTTTACCAAATCCGTATTCTGCAAACGCTCATAATCTTTTTTTACAGTGACTGCTGCTGTTATTAATTCTTCTACTTTTTCAAGTTGCTTTGGAGAAAAAACATAATTGCCTGTTTCTTTCTCAATGATTTCAGGTTTACCAATTAATTTTGCTTTTACCTCTGTCTTGATCTCTTTCTTTTTGGTCTTTAGTGTAATTTTATTATTAGGCAATCGCTTGCTTATCTCGGTAAATTGATTCTCTATATTAGAAACTGCTTCAGCATATTCCTTGTATTGACGCACTTTCATGTACTTATGTGAACCTACATTCGCTCGTTCAAATTCTGGAATATGTTTTTTAGCCAAAGATTCAATATAAACCGTTTCTAATTGTCTCCAATTCGCAATTAGCTCCGTCCCTTTTCCTTGTACGCCTTGTTGTTGCAAGGCTCTATCCATTCCGACACGCCTCGCTAATCCTCGACTACTTTCGAAATTCGGTACATAGTTAATATGTAAATGCGGATTGGCTTCATCATCATGTAAAACCATGTTATAGACTGCTAGATTTGGATTTCTCCCTTGAAACGCCTCCGCATACTGTTTTAACGCTTCTTTTTTAGCTTCCCTATACTTTGGGTCATCTTTACCCTCTCCAACCGCTACAACCAATTCTCGTTGCTCATGTGTCTTTTCATTTTTATGTATTTTGTTATAGTAGTCCTGAATCTTACGATCATTTCGTTTTTGCTTCTCATTATACTTATCCACCGCTTCTTGAAAGACATCCTTGTATACACTTCGGATATCCTTTTGAACAAAGTAAATATTCTCGTCTAACCTGGATGGATCGATGCCAGGATTCCCATAAATGTTTTCTCTGTTATTATGGCTTAATGAACTTTGATGAGATTGATTAAATGAGATAGAGAACAACATAAAGTGCCACCACTTCCCCTAGATTAATTGATACAATAAGTCTAGCAAGGCGACGAAATTGTGTCAATTGACGTAACCCTATACTTATTTTGACACTAACGCATCAAAATCGATAGGGGTCTGCGACGCTTTTCGGCGTTGCCGATCCATGCTTAGCATGGCAAAAACACACCTTGGGCTTTGCCCAAACCCACTGGGGAACTCTTCCCCAGGCCCCCTCATTCGAACTCCCCAACCCCTCAATCCTTGAGGGGCTCCCTCGCCGGTTGGCAGGAACAAACGGTAGTTTGTTCAGTGCCAAGAGGGTTCGGGTGTAGTCCAGTTGGTCAAGTCAAATACTCCCTTCGCTTCACTAGGTCCGTTTTGATTGACCAACATACACAACGACTTCTACCTAAATTCAATTTATAAAAGTACATGCCTTAACCAAATCTATTAATCTAACATACTATGTAAAAGCGACTTTAAATCTATGAAAAAGTTGCTAAGGAGGTGAATAGAGAATGGCATCATTTGAAATTGGAGCAAGATCTCTTTTCAATTTTCGAAACCAACGTTTTTTCTTATTAGTTGAAGATGAAATTACAATTCCAGATAAAGGTGTAGAAATTGATCCAGTTAATATCTACGAAATTGACGAGCAAACTTTCAATCTTATCAGAGATGAAGGTGATACACCTGTAATTGTACCAAGTGATGAATTTCCAACTGTACCACCTGGATTTAAATTAGAACGAAAATGTATTTTTACAGTCGATAATGCATACTTTGTAATCTATGATTTAGAAGATGGAACTGATAACAACGTCCTATTAAGAATCAGTGCGGCTTTATTTAATTCATTGAGAAATTCTGGTGTTCGTGAATGTGTACCTCAAAATTTCATTTAAAAAATTAAATTAAAAGGAGTCCTAAATTAATAGGACTCTTTTTTGATAATTCGAATGTAAACTAATACATATTAGTTTACTTTCAAATATTTATATTATTAATTTTTAATGAGATAATTAAAATACTTTAGGAGGTTGATGCACTTGATGAAATTTTTCTTTATATTATCCGCTCTTTCAGCAATAATATTACCTTTACTAAATAAAACATCATTAGCAATTTTATTTACAAGTTTATTTTTTATACTTGCTATATTTTTTAGTAAACCCCGGTTTATTAAAAAATAATACAATAGTTAACTCCCCAAGATTGTTACAAAAATTGAGATTTCAGCTTATATTACCCTTTTTTCGAATGTAAACTTTTTGTTATTAGTTTACTTTCATTTCCTTGATTTTATTGACTTTATAGCAAATCACTCATTTTCTCCAAAATCATTAACAAAAGTATACATTCAAAACGTTGTAAATAAATAAGTTATGGGTACATACTACTAGTTCACATAAATCTCGTTATCAGTAATCAAAAACATCTGAATTCTATTATGTTACCTTCAGAATTTAGCTCATGACTTGTAACTTTCTTAAATAGAGGTAATACCAGTACACCCACGTATAAGGAATGATATAGGAAAAAAATGTCCAAATAATATTCCAGCCGTTACCATATAAGATTTTCCCACTTAAAACTAATATCATTTCAAAAAAAGTAGTAAATAGCGATATGAAAAAGACCGTCAAGTAAGGTCTTTTGTTTTTTTTTATAAAGAATATCAAGTAACTTGCCAAAATCGGATAAATTCCTATATTGAAAGGTAAGGCAGACAAAGTTTTTTGATCAAGAATAGGAACGATCCTCCAAAAACCACAATAAAAGCCGAATTCATTTACAACAAAAGCAACAACGCAAGAAAATGAACCAATCAGAGGTAGAATTCTTCTCTCTTTTTTGTAAAGATGAAGAATTCCAACAGCCCAAGGTAACACAAATGCAATTAGAATATTAAATAGCATCTTGACTCTACCTCCCTTTCCTTATAACCATCTTCACCTTACTCCTTATAAGTTAAACTAAAAAAAGTTTTCCAAACCAACACAACATGATAATTACAATTAGTTGAGTTATGATTAAATTATAAGACTGCTTAACTCTTATTCTGTTTTCAAAAATATATCCCATATACAAATCTAATTTACATAACCCCACTTATCAGCAGTCCATGTATCTCAAAATCTATAAAAAAAATCCCTTCAGATCTTCCTTCTAAAGGGATTTTTTGTTCACATAATCTGTATTATCAGTAATTTTTATTTATCTACTTTAAAATACTCTGGATGTTCTGCTTTCATAGATAAAATGTTACCACACTCCGTGCAAACATCAGCAATCACTCTTGAAAATTGATTAAAAAGGTTATTCGTACTAATAAGTCTTAAACATGCTTGAGCATTTAATGAATCTTGCCCGATTTCTCTAGAACCACAATTAGGACATTTCTTATTCATTTTCAATTCCTTCTTCCTAAGATTTAGTTCACATAAAATCAAATTATCAGTAGTATCCCAAAAAACTCAGAGTTCTCATATAACTCTAAGCTTTACTTTTGTATTCATTTTCCTATATTTTTTAGAGGTGGCAAGAGATAATTAATCAAATTTCAAAAAATTATTTCCAAAACTCATACCATTTCTTATCTTTACTTGCTGCAATCATCTTCTTAACTTCCTGGACTTCCCTTATTGTTTGCATGAGCATTTCATCGCGTCCCTGATTCTTCGCTACGTCTTCACTAGTATTCGTCGCTATAAGCGTTTGGGATTCCTGTATCGTTTGTATAGCGCTCAATAACTCTGATTCTCTTTGTGCGAATCGCTGGTCTTGTTCAACTAAACGTTTGTTTAATTCTTGTAGTAATTCATTTTGCTTTTCAATGACCTCGTTTTGATCTTGAAGCATCGTCTGTAGCGTTGTAGCGTTGAAATCCGGTTCTTCATAGCGCTCAATTTCGTGTCGCTCTAATGGCAATACCTCAACGCCTTGATGCCATGATACTATTTGTTTTGTGGCGTTTTCTAATGTCATGTCTGTGTCGTTCTTTAGATTGATAACCTTACGAAACACCATTACATCACTTTCTCTATACTTCCTATGCCCACGTTCATTCTTTATGAAAGTATAGCCCTCTTTTTCTAGTACATCAGCATACTTACGTAATGTACTAGATTGGATACCTAATTGCTCTGCCACGTCGCCGGGACTATATAACGTCTTCATAGCGTCTCACCTCAAAAATATATTCGCTATAGCAATGATATACCCTTTTCCCTAATAATTCACGTATCACTTGTTTCAAATTCTTAACTCCCATAATCTTTAAATGGGTAATTTGTATAGCTCGTATTACAGACCCAATCTTAGGAACACATATCAATTTTAAAATTGAATACTCGTTACATCTCAATACCAACATCAAAATCTTTTTTAATTTATACAAGATTTTATGCAAAAAAAGATAAAAAATAAAATAGCCAGGATCTTTAGAATCCTCGCTACAACAACAATGTATAAAATCATGCATATAACGATAAAAAGAGAAAACGGACAAACCTAATGACATCAAAGGTTTGTCCGTTTTCCTTGCTACCGATAATAGGACGTTATGTTAACTAGATGTGTATGAGATATACAATCAAACAAAGTTATTTTCCATTTTCATTCTTATTTTGAAATAGATGCACAATCAAAAGTCCACCAACAAATAAGATTGGAAATCCTACGACTATATATAATCCGTTTTTTGGTATTCCTAATATAATTGCAAGATAACTAAAAGAAAAAGCCCATAATGCTAAAATTATGGACTTTTTCTTTTTCATTAAAAGTTAAGCACCCCAAATCCCCTTAAAAAAGTTGTATTCGGAATATTGTAACAAAATCAAAAAAAGACCCTACAAGAGGGTCTTTCATCAGCTAATATTAAGCTTTTTGAACATTAGTAGCTTGTGGGCCACGTTGTCCTTTTTCTACTTCAAACGTTACACTTTGTCCTTCGTCTAAAGATTTGTAACCGTCGATTTGGATAGCTGAGAAATGTACGAATACGTCTTCTCCACCTTCACGCTCGATGAATCCAAAACCTTTGTCTGCATTAAACCATTTTACTTTACCTTGTTCCATAATTGTTGCCTCCTAGTGTGGATACCCACACATATGTTACTACCCTTGCTCAAATACCTTAGACGAAAAACAAAATTTATTCTTAATCTCAAACCGAACAAAAATAGGTCTATCTTAAATTAACATACTTTCTAAAAAATAGCAAATTTCAAAAATAAGTCCTTATGGTAATTAACCACTAATAGTGGTTGCTGGAGAAAAACTCACTATGATAGTCATCACAGCAAGAAGTTGCCAAAGGATCTCGACAATATCATTGATTTGATTTTTTTCAGACATTCAACAATTGATAAAATTAGCTATTTTCGAGTTAAATTTTACTTCCGATAACGGAAATTATGTAAATAAGCTGTCCATATGGGCGGCTTATTGTATTTTTTTGCTTAGCGTGGTTTTTTTCCGAAATGCTGGCGGTACCCCATATACAGCTTAAAAATAGAAAAAGACTACCTTTTCCCAGTTAAAAGAAGTAGTCTTTTTCTATTACGTAATTGGGTTTCATGAATGATGCCTTATCGCATCTTGGATAGTTTGCTCAAAGGATATTTCCCACGATTATGGAAAATATCCTTTGTTTGTTAAGTTTATTGTTGGCTAGATTGTTGGTTCTTTTTAGCTTCTGCTTGAGCGTTTTGCTGTTTTACTGCTTGTACATCTGTTTCACTAGCAAATTCCGTTCCAAATTTGTTAGATGCAGATGCAGCATTTGTTCCTACAGAAGTTTTGTTTGGTTGTTTGTTATTATTCATTACAATCACCTCCATAAAAATTAATGTTCCCAATAGGATCGTAACTATCCCAAAAAGCTTTTAACAAATATACGATTGCTAATAATAGGACGTTATGTTAACTTACTCTAAATATTTATTCATAAAGGTTTTTCTATAACTTTTATTAATCTATCATTTTTAATCACTAAACTTAAAAATGATAGATTAATAAAGAAACCTATTTATCATTTAAAATTAGCGAAATAGCCACAACCCTCTACTTAAACACTAGAAAAACTAAAATTTTAAAGGCTAATAACCCTTTAAATACCTTTTACTATAGAGACAATTGAACCCTAGTAAAATTTCATAGCATTAAAAATTAATTGCCAATTTGTCTATTACAATTACTACTTCTCAACATATCCTATCTTGAGAAGTAGTTAGAGAGTTAATTTTAAAAAACTCTTTTTCTACTTTTTTAATTTATAGGAAGGGAAGATGTAAATGCCAGAACATCATGATGAAATCCGTGCTTTGTTACGTGCATTTCAATTAGTTGGAGCAAGAGTTGTATTGTTCTTACCATCATTCCATGTAGAGGGGCTTATCACTCGAATTGGAGAAGAGTTTGTTACTCTTCGTGGTAATGGAGATGATGTTGAAGTAGAAAGTAATGCTAATGGTGAAGACCTTGAAAATCCAAACCAAATTAGTGTTAAAATTAGTTCAATTTTATCAGTTAGTGATGACCAAGGAGCATAATCAATAAAGTCAAAAAATGCAATGGGATTATAAATACCCATTGCATTTTTTAAATCTTAATTGGTATAAATCAGTCTAAAATATCGCTTTAAAGATCACTTATATAAGAAATAATTTGGCTTGTTTATTATGCCGTTTATTATCACTCTTTTACATAATATGTTTACTATATAATACAACCCTTTATTAGGAGGTGTTTAGGTGTGTCAGTTTTGTTCAAATCAAAAAAATAATAAACAACCTAAATTTAGATTGTTTAATATAAATCCTATTCCTTTTCATACTCCACCAAGATCACAAGAAAATCCTGCGGTTTCACCAGATACGGCTCATACTCCATCAAAGGTACAAAAAAATTCTACTGTTTCACCAGATACGGCTCATACTCCATCAAAGGTACAAAAAAATTCTACTGTTTCACCAAATACGGCTTATACTCCATCAAAGATACAAAAAAATTCTACTGTCTTATTAAAATTCCCAAAATCCTCCTCATCTCAACCCCAATCACAAAAATTCAAAATAAAACAAAACAGTTCGCAATCAATATTTAGTAAAGAAATATCTAAATATCAAATTGATACGTCTAGAAATATCACAGACGTTACAAATGAAATACAAAAACTTTTATATGATTATCAATTAATTCATTTACGTATCATAGTATTTTTAGAACAAATTCATATTAAAGGTTTTATAATGAATATTGATAAAGAATTAATTACTATTATTGGGCCAAATGTACAAGTAAAAAATAATTCAACTAATAAAATTATAAAATCTCCAAATAAAATCAATATTAAAATTAAATCCATTCAAGCAATTAGTGATACAGGAAACTTTCTTAAAAAAAATAATACAAATCAAATTGATAAAAACAAAAAATAAATTTATATTCATCAAAAATAATGTAAACGGATTTAAGATTTGAAATTTGCTTTTTGGCTAGAGTGCTGGCTCGTCGTGTGGGGGCGAAACCCCACGTATTACGTATCTATTTTTTGAATAAGAACTATCTTAGAACGAATTATTTAAGCGGTTCGGCTCGTATACTTGCTAGTCCAAGTCGAGAACCATTACTTTGCTTTTTGTCTGTCGGCTTGGCGAGAAAAGCACACGAGCCGAAAAAAGTTTTGCAAGGACTCTATAAAAAAGAAAAGGCGTTAGCCTTTAGGTGAGGATGAACGAACCGTTTTTTTTATGGAGAGGGTGGAGATTTTTGAGTGTTCTTCTCAAAAATACAACCCGTTCCTTGCGGAACTTTTAGCCCTATATATAAGAGTGAGAAGAGCAAAGTGAAGAAAGTCAGTAATAGCAAGGCTTTATAAGGTATAGGGTGTTGCAAAAAAGCAACACCTGTGTTGCAAAAAAGCAACACCTAAAAAATGGAAAAACACATAAAAAAAAAGATGTCAATGACATCTTTTCTTCTCATTCCTAAAATAAATAAACTGGTAATTTATGTTTTTTACCATCTTCAGCAACAAAATTTTTAAGAGACTTCTTAAAAATTCTTTGTGTAGCTTTGTCTACTCCATCTTTTGGAGAACAGCACATAATATTAGGATTTATAAACCATGTACGACTCGTACAAATACGTCCATCTTCTGTTGTCATTCCAGATTCCGCAACTGCCAATACTCCTTTTTCCATTAAAGAATTCATCATCATTGAAACCCTTGAACGATCTCTCTTCAATTCTTTTGCTAAATAACTAGGTGTAGCATTGTCTGAATCAAATTCATTTTCCTCATTCGCTCGTTCTACAAGAATATTCGTTTTAAATTCTACATAAGGCACTAAATCCATTAGAAAAGCCTTTTCAGCATTTGTAAGATAGTTTATTTTTGCTAAGTAATTATAATTATCCGTAATCATTTGCACAAACTTCACCCTATCCGTAGGCTTTTTCTTTTTACCAATGAAATATTCTTCCCCACCAGTCGCCTTACTTAACAACTGCAAAAGCATTATTTTTTCTTCTTCTGAGTAACCACCAGCTTGCAACTGGTCATAAATACTATCAATCTTACTATCTCTTATTTTCGCTTTTTTTTCAGCTTGTCCAAAATCTACAACTTTTGTCATAAAATAATTCTCTCCCTTAGTGGAAGGAATCAACTTTTATATGTTAGAATGTATATAGAATATATAAATGGTTGATTCCAACCTTATTATGAAAAACCGTCTCGCCGTCCAAAGCTAGAGCGGTTTTTCTCGTTTATACGTCTTTCTCTATAATAACATGAAACACCTTGTTAAAACTTTCCGTCTCTTGCAAAAACACAACATTCAATCCTCTTTTTCTTCTTCAAACTCATGTAATTCAATGTTTTCACCATTATCATTCCTATCTTTCCCTATCAAAATTTTGATGTCTCCTCATTTCTTTCTTATATTCGCGTTCAAATTGATTATCTACGCCCTTGCTAACCAATTCATTTTTAACAAGCTCTCTAAAAGCCTTAAATTGCTCTTTAAAAACTTTTTTCGTTTGTTGATATAAAACCCTTATGTTTGTCTGCAAATCTCTTATATGAGACTTTAATGAGCCTATTT
>NZ_JARVHC010000006.1:0-12658 GCF_040459995.1 Bacillus cereus group sp. MG9
AATTTGCATAGCAAATAAATAATCATACTTTATACCAACATATCTAATACCCTCTACTTTTTCCGCACTTGAAATATTTGAATATTTTTTTATCACATTACGATCAGAATCATAATATTGAACATAAAAACTAGCAAGATTAGTGCTATTAACACCATCATTAACTACATATTTATCAATTATATAAACATCTTCCAAGTCGAAAATAACAGGATTTGGAGAAAGAAGGCTATCAAAAGTAGTCATATCTCCATCAGTCATATTTTTATATTTTTGTCCTGTTTTCTCCATAACTCCCGTTTTACCCTCCAGCAAGTTAACGACCGCTGCACTCGTAAAAGTAGGTAAAACAGATAAACATAATATAAACATCACTGCAAACATCGCAAAACACTTCTTAACTCGCAACTAACACACCTCTACCTCCATTTAGCTAAATCTTTAACAAGGAACCAAGTAGTATTTTTCAAAACGCTTCACTGAAAAATCTCCACTTTTTCCGCTACGCTACATCCTTGCGAAATATTTTTAGGCGCTTTTGGGCTTATTGCCAAGCCGAATATACCCAAAAGTAGGATTTACGCTAATCGGCTTGTTCTAGCCATTTTAAGCGCCTAATCGCTTTCCTAACGTCCATATTTTCGAACATACTTTTTAACAATCACGTTTTTTTTAAAAGCCAGCCTTCCAACCCCAAAAGTTAGGGAAAAGATTAAAATCAATTCAAATCCTTGCTTAATTCTTTACTTAGATTTTTTAACTGATATTCAAACTTATATAATTCTATTTTTTCTTGTTCTGTAAATTCATATTTCGTATCTAAACGCCTAATATGATTCATACAAGACTCAAACGCCTCTATAGTACCTTCTACTTGTCTTTTCACTCTTTTACTACCAATCACAACAAATCCCCCTTAACGCATGCTATCTAAATGCAAACGAACCACAGTTAAACTATCAATCACCTGATAATAATCTCTTGGATCAATCCCCAAAAGTTTTAATTTCTCCTTTAAATTATCAATTTCAGCACAGACATTTTTTATTGATTGCTCCACAACATAACTATTTTTCATGTATCAATCATCCCCTTAACATTAACCGCTCATGCCCACCCGCTAGGGCGTGTGTGCATTTCGTGCTAACGCATATGTTATATCGCTTGTTTGAACTGTCTCAACATCTTTAGTTTTTCGAGTGTTTCATAATACAAATCATTCGTTTTCTTCAAATCGACTAATAAACTATCAAACTCATTTTTATTTGCCGGATATTCTAACGGAGTTACCATCGAATGAGTATCAAACACCTCATTTACTAACTTAATAGCATTCTCTTTTTTCATTTTTATTGTTTTTAGCAATCTATCTTCCTGATAATCCACTATCGGATAATAAAAATAATTTTTATCTTTTCGAACCGGAACATACACATATGTTATATCCCTAAAACGACTATCTACATTACTAAATAACGGTGTTGTTAACATCAAAGTACAACGCATTTTCCGTAAAAAGAAAGCCATATGAGAAAAGTATTTTGATGCATTAGACAACGAATTTCGACTGTCTATGTCCAAATGACACTCATCCAATAGCAAAATGCTAGATGGCTCTTTAGCAATCTGTAAGAAGTCCTTAAACGATGTAAAAGGCTTAGAACCTTTCACACCAAAATTGGAATACAATGTACAACCTGTTTTCTGTTGATACATCTTTGCATAAAGAACCATCCCTAAGGTTTTACCGTTTCCCATGAAACCTGTAAAAGTATAAATGTACATTAACGACTCACGTCCCTTTGTACTCTTTGTTGGTCTCTCATATGCTTGTTCATTTCAGGCATAACACCATTGGCTGAAGCAACTTGCGCTTTGATAAGACCTGATAATTTAGCATTACCTTTAATTCTGTCAGCAAGCGTAATTTTATTAATTAATTCAAAGAATCGTTGGAATGGTGTAACTTTCGGTTTCATATCAACCATGAATTTCGCAATATCTCCAACGCCCATTTCTTGCATTAAAAACATAGCTTGTACTTGTTCACTTTTAAGAGGAACACCATTTTGTTGCATGAAACCCAATAATTCAAGCATCTCATTATTCTCAACTTCTTCGGTCTCTTCCTCATAAAAATCAGAAATCATAACTTCTTGAACAGGAACATGATCCAAACTCTTTTTCATTTGTTCTAATTGTTCTTTTGATAAATCAAGAGGATTTTCTTCACATAACGGTTGATTTACTGTTTCCAAAAACATATCCCTCTCTTTCTAAAATTCCTTTTATTTTTCTACCTACAATACGGTCATTTTCATTATCACTAGCTAACATTTTCTTAGAAACCTTAGCAAAATGAATATAATTACTCGATTTACTAAAATCCCATAAATTAATAGTTTTAAACATCAAATCACCTCAGTTATTTAAGTAATAAAGTAAGAACTACAATCGCCCAAGGAATCATTTCTCTAAAATCAAAAGATTTTTCCGTATCATATTTAAACAAGTTTTTTATTGTAGTTGATCGTCTTAATGTTTTTAACTTCTCAGCTTCTACTTTGCTAGGAATATCAACATTAAACACATACGCTATAGCGCCCTCAGTTTCGTTATAATAACGTTGTGCATCTTCTGTTTTATAAATGGCTGTCTCTGTCTCTACTACATCACTATCAGCACATTTAACACGTTCTACATACATAACATCATCACGAATCACATACGCTTTATGATTACTAAAAGCTTGACCTTTTTTCTTAAACATCATCTATACCTCACTTACTCATCTTTCTAAATATAAGAAATGTTGGAAGTACTAAGAACAAGAATAGTCCTAATCCAACCGAACCACCGATTGTAAAAAATACACTAAATACATTCGTATTCATTATTATTCACTCACCTTTTTTGATATATATAACGTTACAAAAAAAGCAACAATGCCATTAACAATTAAAACTACAGGACTCAATACATTCACTCTCCCGTAACCTTGTTATATACAAATAAAGCAACTAAACCAGTAAGAATACCACCGACAATAGCAACACCAGGACTCACATTAAATAATTCCATATAAATTCTCCTTTTACTTACCTTCTCTTTTTAAAATTCGATTCATAGCAAAAAGTACAACCATTACAGAAATAACAGGAATAAATCTACATAAAGTCAATAAAAAATCATCAAAATACATATAACTACCACCACTTCACAAATATCTTAAATTCAATAACACCATGCTTAAACGCCATTACAACAAATAAAATTCCATAAGTGGCTGCCAATATACATGCGGTACTTACAAAGACGACCCAACCATTACCAAGCATCGCAAAAGCTTTAAAAAACGAATTTGGATTGATTGGATGCGATGCCGGTACAGTTAATTTCATAATCGCATTAAACATTTGATTCAACCAACCAAAGATCGGACTGAAAATAGTATCAATAACAGATTTCATATAAACACCTATTTCTTTCTCTCAGGGAATGAGAATCCCATGCTACCGCCATATAAAGAGAATACTTTCATTCCGAAATACAACCACAGAAAAGCTGTAGCAACCAATGGAACAGTAGTCATTAGCCCTGTAGGCATTACTTTATCAATAACAACTTGAAAACCATTTTGCGCTTCATGTGGAAGATATACTTTCCCACTCGGGACAACTCCAATCCACATAAGTAAAGTTTTAATAACACTTGTAGCAACCGCCCAAAAGAACTGAAGTAAAGCCGTAAATATTTTTACAATCAATACAACAACTTTGAACAAACAAGCAAAAAAGTAAAAGATACCTTCAAAAAACTCTAGTAAATATCCTAATGGCTTAGCTAAAAACTCCATCGTTGCTTTAAAACCATTTACAAGCCCATTACCTACAGCTTTTAAACCTCTTAAAATAGCATCAGTCATGTTTTAATAACTCCAAGTAAAAACATCTTTAAATTTGATACAAATAGCAAACGTTAGCATTACAATAAAACATACATATATAGATGTATCAGAATAATCCAAACACAATTTTAAAATATTGAAAATATCATTAATCGTTAACATACATACACTCCTTACTTTAGGACAGGGTCTCTCGTAAGAAACGGGTCTCTACTCATTACAGGGTCTCTACCTACAGGTTGCTCTCTCTCAGGTACACCATCTTTTCCAGACGGTCTATCTCTATCAGGAGTCTTATCTCTACTAGATGGCCCATCTTTATCAGGTGTCTTATCTTTAGAAGGCGTTCCATCTTTATCAGGTGTTTTATCCTTACTAGACGGTTTATCCCTTTCAGTAGGCTTGTCCTTCTCTGTAGGCTTGTCCTTCTCTGTAGGCTTATCTTTCTCAGAAGGCTTATCCTTTTCAGAAGGCTTGTCCTTCTCTGTAGGCTTATCCTTTTCAGAAGGCTTATCCTTCTCTGTAGGCTTATCCTTTTCAGAAGGCTTGTCCTTCTCTGTAGGCTTATCCTTTTCAGAAGGCTTGTCCTTCTCTGTAGGCTTATCCTTTTCAGACTTATCTTCCTTCGTCATTTCTTTTCCGTCTTCATCCTTCCAAGGCTTTGGATCAGGTGCATCAGGTAGAGCATCTGTTGGAACTTTTTCTTCTTTACCTTCTTTGAAATACTCATTCTTATCTTCAAATTTTTGATTTTCATCTTGTGGTCTAATTAAATCAGGCTTTTTCAATTCATCTATTACAACCTCAGTCGTAGGCTTCATTTCCTTTAAAATTTCACGTAACGTATCATTTATAGTATCAACGGCATCAGCAATCTTCTTATTAGAATCAGCAATATCTTTCGTATTCTTTGCTATTTCTTTATTAGAACCAGCAATTTCTTTTGTATTATTTGCCGTATCTTTACTAGAAGTTTCAATATTCTTCAAAGCATCATTTATATCTTTTAAAGCTTTATCTAACTTCGCATTACTACCGTCATTACCTGAATTATTATCTCCACCATTGTTGTTATCTTCTTTTGGCTTTTCTACTTCTCCAGAACCATTTGGCTTATCATCTGGAATTCTTTCATTTGTACAAACACCATCACTCTTACCATCTGTGTCTAAAATATCATCGCTAAGTCTTTCCGGTGGTAAATCATAATACAAAGCCATTTTATCTACATATTGAGTTGAATATCCGTAACCACTTCCACTTTCTTCAAAACCTTTCACTTTAAACCTTATATAACTCGGCTTTCCATTGACAAAAATATAAAATGCATAAGTACCATTTCTTTCTACTGTAACTTTAAATTCATTCTTCTCTTGTTCTGGTCGACCCCACTTCGTTTTTCCAAACTTAAAACTACAATCATTAACTAACATCAATTCACTCAATTGGAAAGGTCCGAACTCATCTTGATCATTAACTTTTAAAATTACTGTATATTTACCATCAACTAAACCTTTATCATCAATCGTTACATTTTTACTTCCTACAAGCTGAAAACTAACACCATCAGCATAAACACGAGGAATAGAAGTAACTACAAAAACTAAAAACGAACAAATTATAATTGCTATTTTTTTAAACATATTTTTTCTTTATCCATCTCTTTAATCTCTTTGACATCTTGAACAATCGCATAAATACCTACACAAATCCCAAACATACCAAGAGGAAGAGCTATTACAATAAACATAAAATTTATAAAGTCCACTAAACCTTTTAACATCTAATCACTCCAATAAAAAAGGAAAGGGAAAAATACTCCCTTCCCTCATTTTTTATATAGGAAACCTCTTCTACTATTAAACTAAATATGTTAGACGATTATTATTAACCTACAAAAATACTCTTTAAACTACGAATAATATAGAATGATAACGGAATACCAATGGCAAATGCCGCCGCTAACCATAGACTTTGCGTCCAATTCCCTGTACTTGTAGCAACATCTGCTAAATCATAATCAATTTTTACCGCCGGAATTCCTTCACCTAACATTAAATTATTCAATTTTTTTCCTCCATCTCAATCATCTGCATATTGATCTTTATATTTTTTCATTACAAAAAACGCAAAAGCACAACCTAAGAGTAAAAGTGCATATGGTTTAAAAGTATGCCAAGCATACCCAAACTCTGTAAAAAGAGTACTCATATTTGATTTCTCTACATGAAAGGTTGCTTCGGGTATCTTATCGCTATGACGGTCAAATAACCCCATACTCATTAACGTACTACTCCTAAAATCTTACCGAGTGTGAACGCTGCAAAACTTGCACCGATCCATAGATACAAAACTGCATCCGCACTAGCAAATGTATTATAGGCGTAACGAATAACTTGATTAATTGGTAAATCAAAACTCAAAAGTTATTCCCCCCATCTTTTATATAGATAAAGCGACACTATAAGGAGGGCTATGAAACTAGTAATACCAGTAAGGTATTTTACAAAACTAGAATTACTAAACAGCCATACTACTGCATGTGAAAAGGTTGAATCATTCATATCTTTAGCAACTCCTTACCAAAGCGTACAAACGCACAACCTACAACAATAATTACTACGGGAAGTCCTAGATATGAATACATCGAGAATAACTCAATCATCTAACGACCTCCCATATCCATTTCATCACGTACAAAACAATAATAGTCAATAGTAGAAAAGATATAGCCATCTCGCCATAAGAAAAGCTTTTAAACACTTGAAAAGTGCCTTCTGTTGTTTCTACAACGTAGTTTTGAAATATTTCATTCAAAGATTCTTTAACATTCATTTTTTTGTCTTCATATAACGTTATTACGCTATATTAATCAGTTTAAAATACGCTTTATTTTGATAAGCGTTAATAGAAACATTCGCCTTAATAGGAGTTCCCATTTTTGTTTCTTTAAACTTATTTAAAACCTCTAAATCCTCACATTTAATAACAACTGTTTTTTCATTATCAGTACTCTCTGGTTGATAAACATCCAATTGTACAAATGATTTTTCAACACCGTTAAAACTTGATTTTTTAATACTTGAACTCAAGTATTGTCCTTCAATAATCGCTTTTGGCATAAAATTACTCTCCTTTAAAATTTTATGTAAAAAATAGAACATAAAATCGAACAAAAAATACGAACAAATATTCGAAATTAGATTTTACGTTCTGATTATAGCAAAAAAAGGGGACAGAAAACAAGATATTTCCAAAAAAAAATTAAATTCTTTTATTTTTCTTCAAATGCTCAATAATAGCATCTTCTACAAATTTAGAGGTATTTTCCTCTTCTCTAACTAAATCAACATACTTTTTCCTTATAGAAACACCAATTGGAACTTTCTTTTCTCCTGGATCAATTCTCTTTCTGCCCATTTTTCTAAAAACACCTTTCCTACAAAAAACATATATGTATATATTTCCTACATACATACTATAAACAAAAAACAAAATCATTAAAAACTACAGTATACAAAAAAAAGAGAGCATTACGCTCTCAATTTTTATTATACTTTGTCATAAAATCATACAAAGCCAATTCAATTAACATATTCTTTGTAATCATTTTATTATTAACAGTAATTTTTTTAGCAAATTTTTCAAACTCATCGAATAAATCACCATTAACAAGAACCGTCTTTTTAATAGATTTTCCCAAAAAAGGTAACTCCATTAAATCAAACAATATTTTCGATTCGTCATTTTGTTGTATCTTAATAAGTTTCTTTAAAACTTTAATCTCATCCTCTGAAAAGCTTAAATCATTTACAATTACTTTAGTTTCTTTTTCTACGACTCCCATATGAACTTCTTCCGCTTTTTGTCTGACATTATTCGGATGTTTCACAGCGCCTCTTCTTACTTTTTTCTGAAATAATTCCGAACACATTCTTCCATTTACCTTATTTTTTTCTGATTCTTCTCCTACATACTCATATTTCTTTAAACTATTATTAAACTTGTAACCAACTTCAGACAATCGTCTAGAAAAGGTATCCTTACTAATTCCCAATTCTTTTGCTACATCTATTACTTTTTCACCGCTATTGACGCCATCAACTACATCAATCACTTTTTCATATACCAATACGAACACTCCAATTCCGAATGAATTCATACATTTATCTTAACATATTCTGAATAAATTCGGACAACATTCCGAATCAATTCAGACATTATTCATATTTGGATATACAAAAAAAGCCATAAGAAATTATGGCTTTTTAGAATAGACTACATTATTCGTTCAATGTATAATACAAGTACATTCTTTAATAATCATTTTTTTGTCTGGAGAATCTCTTTGGTAACGCCATTACTAAAGTGATTCTTTTTCTTTTATTCTCTTCAAACGTTCCGACATAAGTAATTGAACACCCACAGCTTCAACTTTTTTCTGATCCACTCGCATTTCACCCCAATGAATCAATTTTTTATAAAACTCTTCAACACCTTCCTCATGTTTTAATGCTCTTAAATACACAACTGATGAAAGTTGTTCAAAAAACCATTTATCAAAATTGTCTTTTTCATTTTGATGCATAGATTCATAATAAGAATCAGCATCACCATCTAATAATTTCCCCCATAAATACTCAGGATTAACATCATCTAAAGACTTTTTCTTTTTACGAGAACCTAATTTAACTTTTTCTACTGTACTATCTAAAAAATCAGCCCAAAACTTTGCTGAATCACGATTCTTCATATGCTTCGCACCAGTAGTTTTCTTAAAATCAACATATGTAAGAAAAACCGAGTAACAAAATTTTTCAAATTCATGCTTGTCCAAAACAATAGCATTCTTCACAAAATTCGTCGCTGCATCATCAACAAGTTGCAACTCACAACGAGTCCAATGTAATAAATCATCAGCATTCATTTGAGCTTTTTTATCATAAAATCGAAATTGAGTACCTGAACGTGAACCTAAATACCATGTTTCACCATCAGGAACGTATTGTAATTTGTCTTCTTCACCATCAACACCAACCAATTTAAATTTCTTAATTTGATGACCACCTCTAAATCTAGTAGTTAAATTACCATCTTTAATATATCTAGCAATCTTTTTAATTGATACACTACCACTCGTATCATCTTTAGCCACATCAACACGAGAAAAATGAAATTCTTTAGAAATAGAAGACAAGAATTTTAATAATTGAATATCACCTTTCCCATAATCAGAACGAAGTATTTTTAACATAGATCCAGTAAGAATTAAATGAATCCCCATACTAGAAGGTGCATCAAATAACAACTGGAATGTATTTTGACCTAAAAATTTATACGATTTTTTATACCCATGTAGACCTTCATCAAAATGTTCAAACAAGAATTCATCAATACCAAAAAAACTAGAAATTTTATTAACAATTTTCCGCGCATTTTTTTGTGAATTCTGTACAGATTTGAAAGTGACTTGAACCCAGTCTAGGCAAGGGATAGTGTAGATATCGAAACAGCCGGGAACCCCCGTGTTACTGGACGGGGGTTCCTCATTTCGCAACTGGAAATTTTCCTTCGAATTAGACAAATAAAACACCCACTAACTCCAAAATATGTAATTAAAATAGAACTCATACACTCTTTCTATTAATCTTTTTTAATATCTTCATACACTAACTGATACAAACCATCAAAACCCAAACTATATTCCATAGCTTCAATCAATCGTTTTGCATAATCATCTAATTCATTAAGTTTTCCCGATTCAAAAAACTCTTTATAATCAACAGTATTCAATAATCCTATAACAAGCTCTAATGTCAAATCATGATTCCAAAAAGGCATATCAGAATAACCTTCATATTCTCCTTTTATACCGCCAACTCTAAACGGAACTTTTACATACTCTTTTGTCAAAATAAATCCCTCCTAATGTTTTTCTCTCATATTAACAAGTTGACTTTCACCAAAAGGATTCATTATCAATATATATTTTTCATTACCTAATCTCAGATTTACCTTATAAGGACTATTTAAATCAAACATATATATATCTGGTTCAAAGTCATGTTCAAATTTATAACGACGCGCCGCATTTTCAATAACTATATATACATACTCAGCAAAATCATCTGGCGCCATACAATCGTCCCATTTTTCTTTCCAATTCGTTTCATCAACAACTACTTGATTTTCAAAATCAAAAAACAAAGTACTATATTTCATTAAACTTTCACCTCAAAATAATTGTATTAAATTTCGCCTTGTTCTTCATATTTACGCTTTTTCTCTTGGATCATAGCAAGTATAAATGTATTACGATTATACTTTTTAAACGGTAGATTATTTTCTCTAGCAACAGTTTTTCTTCTATCATTTTCAATATCTACAATTTCTTCAATCAATTCTATTTCACTAGGTGTAAAGGTAAATTGATAATTCTTTTTCTTTTCCTTGTTATCTTTCACAGTCATATAAAAACCTCCAAACAATTATCTTAAATTCATAATACAACAAAACCGTATTAATATCAATGATAATAATACGGTTTTTTTAAAAAATAATACTATTTTTATTCAATTAGAATTAATTTTCATCTTTTTTTATCTCTAGTAAATATATATAGAAGAAAATACATGTAAGCAAAATATAAACTAACAAATATAAAATATATAACACATAGAAAGAAATTAAATTCATAAACTGCAATTACTTTAGAAAAAACAGCTACAGAAGTACCCAAACCAAACAAAATACATATAAAGTTAATAACATCACAAAAATTCACATTGATCGTAAATCTAGTTTTCGTCATTTTTTCAGTAATCAAAATCATTTATCCTTTCTACGTTTATAAAACAATAGCAACATCAAAATAACAAAGCACACAGAAGCCATCAGAAGCCCATATTCAGGCTTTTTTATTACATAAGGCAAAAACCTTGATTTCATAAAGAAATACTCATTCTCGTACATAGAATCACTCATTCCGATACAGTTTCCTTTGCTATAGTTTCTTTTATCGCTTTATAAAAACAATACAATGATACACACCAAAAACTATAAATAATTACACTATCCATCTATATCCACTCTCTTAAATTTAGAAATTTTATAAGTATTCACAAACAACATAATTCGATTTAAAAGTAAATAAACCGTAATCGGATAAAGTAGCAACACAATAATTTCAAATAGAATCAACTTCTTCAATCCTTTCAATCATTACTACTACTTGTAATAGATGTAATTAAAGCAACATCCATTAAATCTTTATTACTACTAGAAGAACCACTATAAGTTGATTTCCCAAACATCATTCGTTTCATTATAGTTAATGAAATTAAAACCACAGAACAAGAACCGCATATCCATAAAAACGACCAAAACAAATCAACTAAATCATTGAAATCATTCATTTAAATCCCCCAAATCGACTGATACGACATATAACCAAGAGCAACAAATACAATACATCCGAACGCACTTAAAGACGATAGAAGCAAAAACGAAAGCTTCATATTTCTAAAAAATTTCTTTATATTATCAACGAATAAACAAACCATATAACCAACAGACATCCAACTTAAAACAAAAAACAATATCATCATATAATCACCTTATTTTGAAATTTTACGACCCTTTTTATAAACAAATGCATATAAAATTGAACAACCCATAAGAATACCTACAAAAACCATTCTTTCACCTCATTTATTTTTTTAAAAGAAGCCATAAATCACATAGAGATCATTATGGCAACACAGTAAGTTTTAACTTGTAAATAATATAGAACGCTAACGGAATACCAACTGCAAATGCTAATACTGACCAAAATTGTCCAAACATGACTCCAACACCATCAGAAACATCTTGAAGACTATATTTACTTTCAATAATCGGTATTGTATTTTCATCAGGAGTACCGAATGCCGCTAAACTTAATTCACTAGCATTTCCTGAACGGTCTACCGCTTGAACTTGAATTTTATACTTTCTATTATTCTCTAAATTTTTAATCGTAAAGTTAGTAGATGAAATCAAATTACTATTAATCTTTTTACCATCTACATACACGTTATAACCTGCTAAATCCTTATCAGATACTTTATCCCAAGAAGCAATCAAAGCACCGTTAGAAGGTTTAGCAAACACATTTGACGGAACATGTGGTGGTTCATCATCTTTTTCCTCTAAAGTCTTTACAGATAAATTAACAGACGAAGAATCGTTCTTGTCTTTATCGACAGCAACCACACCAAAACTATATTCTTTTAAAGGCTCCAAATTTTTAACTGTAAATTCTTCTTCTAAACCAATTTCAGCTATTCTTTTTCCATCCTGAAAAATTTTAAAACCTACTAAATCCTCATCTTTAGGCTTTTTCCAAATTAATTTCACAGTTTTATCAGATGGTTGAGCCGTTAAAGATGAAACTGGCCCAGGAGGAATTGTCTTAGGATCAACGCTCGTTCGAAAAGTTTTAGTGACTCCAACCGTTTCAAATCCATTAGAATCTAAAGATGTAAATTTAAACACATAAGGTGTATCAGCTTTCAAACCATCAACAATATAAGAATTTAAAGGCTTATCAACAGTAGCCAAATATTGATTATCTCTATATACTTTCACACCTACAAATTTAGATGAACCTGAATTCTCCCAAGAAAAAGAAATTTTATTTACATCTGAATGACCTTCTAAATTTGTAATGTTTGTCACTTTATCAGTCGAACCATAAACTTTAAAATCCTT